>JAGYNL010000263.1 GCA_018399865.1 Candidatus Bipolaricaulota bacterium
CCCTGGTGAACGCTATCATGCTGGCGATCGCTTGCGGGCGTACCTGGTGAGCGTAGAGAAAACCCAGGGAGATCCAAGAATACTGCTTTCTCGTGCTCATCCAGAGTTCGTTCATCAGCTTTTACGATTGGAAGTACCCGAGATTGACGAGGGGACGCTTGTTGTCCGCAAGATCGCTCGTGAAGCAGGTCGACGTAGCAAGGTGGCAGTTGAGTCGCTTGATTTGAATGTCGACGCAGTGGGAACCTGTGTGGGAGCGGGCGGTGCACGGGTACGGGTGGTGACCCGTGAGCTATCAGGTGAGAAGATCGATCTTGTGCGCTGGAGTGATTCCGTGGAACAGCTTTTGCGAAACAGCCTTGAACCGGCTTCTGTTATCTCTGCTTATCTTGACGAGAAAAACCGCAGTGCAAAGGTTATTGTTCCTGATGATGAGCTCTCCCTGGCAATTGGCAAAGGGGGACAGAATGTTCGCCTAACGGCGAAACTTATCGGGTATGATATTGCGGTGACGAGCCCTAGCGAGGAGGGTAGCTAGGCGGTCCGTTTATGGCGAGGATAATACCGGGCAAGGAACGAATCTTCTACCGGATTTTTCGGATCAGTCGTCGGTACGCATGGTTAGTTCTTATAATATCAATAATCATTTCAGGCGCTGGCGTATATTACGTGCGGGACCTGCCAATAAGGGGTTCGTTTCTAGATCTTCTTCCTCAGAATGATCCATTAATCGATGAATATCGCTACACGGAAGAGTCTCTTTTGCAGAGCGATTACTTGGCTCTTCTGGTGTCGCTTGATTCACCAACCGAGCTTACAAGAGAAGAAGGTGCAAGCCAGCTTCTTGATATTGCAAAGGAGATAGCATCGGAGCTAAGGAAAGACTCGGAGTTTATTGAAGTCAGTTACGAACAAGAGATAGCTCCCGAGATACCAGATCAATACCTCGTTCTTTATCGCCTAGATAAGGATGAACTTGCCAATATAGAGTCGAGTGTGGCGTTTGCAGAGGCGGCAATCTCTGGATCACAGCGTACAACTCCACAGTTGACAACCGATTTGGCTACCGCGTATCGGTTGCTTAATGAAACATTCACGCAGGTCATATACGGTGGGGACGCTGTGGTCTCCGAAGTTGACATCATGGGAGATGTTAAGGCCCAATTGGCTAGCATAGAATCCCTAAACGAGGGTGTTATTGCAACTATAGATAACTTAGATAGCTTCTCGAGAGTTACTTCTAATATTCGTGACATAGAAAAGGTGTTTGCTCCTTCGTCCAAGGTATCCGTACGCACTCCAGAGCCCTACTTCTCCAGTGATCGCACCAAACTTCTTATCAACGTGCGCCCTCGCTTGCCATCGGAGACCGGTATCACTTATAGCTCGGAAGTGATGACAAGGTTGCACGAGGGCTTATCAAATGTTGACTTACAGAAGTACGGTGTGAGCGTTGGCGTTACAGGTACGTATGCATTTAACACCGAGACTAACTCAGTGATCAACGCAGACATGCTGAGAAGTACCATCATCTCATCGATTGGGGTGGTGGTGATTCTTTTTCTAGCCTTTGGATCACTTTTCTATAGCGCAATAGCTCTAATCCCTCTTCTGATAAGTGTTGTATTAACCATGGCTTGGGCCAAGTTTGTTGTTGATGGATTCAATCTTGTTACTACTTTTCTTCCAGCGCTGGTCTTGGGATTAGGTATTGACTACAGCATCCACTTCATATCCAGATACGCGGAAGAGCGAAGCAGGGGCACCTCGTTTAACAAGGCGCTGCGTGTGACTGTAGAGAAAAAAGGGAAATCGGCTTTTGTTGCAGCTGCGACAACAGCCATTGTCTTTCTTGGGCTCCTACTCTCGCGATCGCGGGCTTTATTCGAGATGGGAGCAATTACGGGTGTGGGGGTACTGCTTTCATTTTTGACTACGCTGTTCATTCTACCGTCGCTGATTACCCTTTTTCATTTCCTGTTTCGCTTTCACCATCGAGAAGGGGTTTTAAACTACACAATGCATCTGACTCGGTTTTTCCAGTTCATCACTGGCCGGGCACGAGCGATATTCGTGATAGTCCTCATTTTGACCTTCTTTGTTGCTTTCCAAGCTGCTCAGACCAATTTTGTCTTTTCAAGTCAAGATATGGTCCCTAGTGTAGAAAGCCAACGGGTTCTTCACCAGGTACTAGAGGCATTTGGCGAAGAGAGTACCAACATCGGAGATTACTATACGTTTTTTGCCGATGATGAGGATGAGCTTTCTAATATTGTTACCCACTTGCAGAAGAGTGATCTGGTAAACACAGTTGACTCGGCACTAAGCCTGTTGCCCGTGAATCTTGCCCAGCAGAAAGATGTGCTTGACCAACTGGATATAGGCCTCTATATTGACCAGTTAGACGTTATTAATGTTAGCCTTGATACGCGGGCGTCAGCACAGACTCAGATTAGGACACTTGTTGCCCAATTTGGGCTATTGCAGTACCTTGCTGGGATGAATGGCGAGATGGATATTTCCCTAAGTGCCAACCTAGTTCAATCGCAACTGAGGCAGGTGAGGGAAAAGCTCAATGCGATAGATGTTAGAGCGGTTCAGGAAGAGATAGCGGTTCTCAGAAAAGAGCTTATTGAACTTGACGAGAATCTAGCTGAGGTAAAAGAACTTCCTCCTGCAGAGACCTTGTTACGTGATATCCTTATGGCTCTTCCTGAGGGGATTCGCGCAAACTACCTTGCCCCAGATGGCAGTTACATAATCCAGGCTAGGATGGTTGGTTCAATATACCAGGGAGAGAACCTCAAGCAGTTCAATTCATATGCGAGTACTTTTGCTGATAGGTTCTTTGGCATGCCTCTTGTGGCAGGAAAACTTGAGAACTATATGCGTCGAGATTTCTTGGTATCCACCGCTTTTGCCCTAGGGATGATCATGATTATGCTATGGCGCAGCATGGGCGGATGGATTAGGGCTCTAATTACTGGTTTTCCGTTAGTTTTGGGTTATGCGTGGATGCTTGGTGGAATGCGCTTATTAGAGATAGACTTTAATTTTATAAACATCACAATATCGCCTCTGTTGATTGGGATAGGCGTGGACAGTGGGATCCACATTATGCACCGTTACCTAGAGGAAAGAGATCTATCCCATGAGGGGGCGGTGGAAAGAGCAGGACGGACGTCGGCAGTAGCGGTTTTGGTTACTTCATTGACCACAATGTTGGTTTTTGCTAGTTTGTTGATTGCTCGCACACCAGGACTTCGTCTGCTAGGGGTGTCAGCCTTGTTAGGGATCGGGTTCACCCTTCTATTTAGCGTTGTGTTCCTAATAGCTGTCCTACAAATCTACGGAGAAAAGAGGGTATAATAGTTGTCATTTCTGAGAGCAACAAGGGAATAAAGGACGGATAATCATGGGGTTAATGCTATATATAGGGATTGGGTTGTGCCTTGTTGCTGGCGTTGGAGCTGGTTATCTGATCGG
>JAGYNL010000264.1 GCA_018399865.1 Candidatus Bipolaricaulota bacterium
GTAGCTGCGCGAAGATAGTGTAAGCTGCCGGTTCTTGTTGATGAAGAGGGAGGAGTTGATCTAGAAGCTTACACGAGCTAAGCGCTGTTAGGGTTGATTTCAGGGAGTTCTTCAGGTGTGGGTAGCCTGATATCAAATCGCCTTGACTGATAAGGTCTAATTGTTCCTTAGCATAGAATACTACTTCTACCAAATTCAGCAGGTCAAATACTCCACCCATGCGAGAATTTAGACGGCGAGCTCGCTTGGCTATAGCGCTTCTTCTACCCCAGTTTTTGGTGAATAGGGTAACTATCACATCGGACTCAGCGAAGTCTCTAATGCGAAGCACGTACGCCTGTCCTCTTTCGATCGCCACTTTACTGTTTGGCGCCCTCTATGATCTCTACGCTGTGACTGGCGCCGATCCTTGTTGCTCCGGCACTGATCATTGCCAAGGCATCTTTGTAAGTGTGTATTCCACCGGCCGCCTTTACTCCCATATGTGGTCCCACCGTTTCTCGCAGGAGTGATACATCCTCAGCTGTTGCACCGCCCGAGGCAAAACCAGTGGATGTTTTTACAAAGTCCGCCCCCGCTGACTTAGCCAGAATTGCTCCAGCGCGTTTCTCGTTATCGTTGAGAAGAGCTGTCTCTAAGATGACCTTGACCAGTGCTTTTCGAGGAGCCTTGGTGGCAGCGTTGCAAACTACACGGATGTCCTCTGATACAACCTGGTATTCCCCTGCTTTCAGAGCCGCCACATTGATTACCATGTCTAGCTCTTCTGCTCCATCTGCGATTGCTTTCTCAGCTTCATAGCCTTTGACTACGCTAGTAGACATCCCATGAGGAAACCCAATAACAACACAAATCTTTGGTGTACTCCCTTCTAAGAGCCTATTTGCCAACAGGACGTAAAAAGGATTGACGCATACAGATGCGAATCCGTGTTCTTTGGCTTCTGCGCAAAGCTTGTGCACGCCTTCGGTGGAAGCGGTCGGACCAAGGAGGGTGTGATCTATCATTTTTGCTAGTTCTCTTCTGTTCATCGTTTCTCCTATTGTCTATGGTATCACTTGATGCTATCTGAAACTGGTCCTCACCGCTAATAATACAGTTTCAAGCCGCTTACTGTTAACCTAGTTCGTATTGAGTCTTTAGCTAGAGCGTTCCAGAATAGTTGACTTGCTTTTCCTTTCGAAGAGCTGAAAGCTTCGCCCGCCTTCGTGTACCAGGCCAGTAATTATGTAGCCGGCATTAAACATTTGCTCAAAGATGTCTCGTGTTCTCAGACGCCAATCACGGGCCAAATCAATACTAACCAATCGCATGCTGTCAAGTTTTGCTGGGATTTCAATGAGAACCGCTGCACTTTTTGTTATGCCATGGCAAACGGAGTCATCAAACTTGACCAACCGTCTGTATCCATCATCTGTAAGCACTGTACGTGTTGCGACCTCCATTTTATCCAGGCCCAGATGGAAGTGATACGGAAGCACTTGACTATCTACTACAGCGTTTACACGCGGTGATGTAAGCCACCATTCCACAATTAGGCGGTCAGTAGCCAGGCCTTCATTACTTGAATCACGCAGTTCTCCGTACATGTCTCGCTCATAGCTTACAGCTACGGCCCCCAATTTGTTGAATGCTACATGTCCCTCTAAGCCGCGCAAAGGGTCTATCGCCCATCTGATAAGCACTGCTCCCTTTGTAATTGCCAAATCCCGCTCGCGGTATCTTAGCTTTGTACCGATTCCTTTGTTCCTCTTGTCTACAATTACAGCATAGAAGGCAGTGAATAAGCAGAGGGGTTTTTCATCTGCACTTGCCACATCAACAATTGCTCCATGCATCGTTTCTTGATCATCGAATGCACCAAGTATCAAGCCATTGCTTTGTCTGATTGCAACTAGGACCGGAACAGCAAGAAATAACGAGCCCTCGCAAGCATCGCTTTGGAGGGTTTGACAAGTGGCGAATTCCCGCGGTAAGCTCAGGGGCCTAATAACGATAGTCATCGTTCTGATGTTTCGCGAAATGATTCCGTCGCTTGTTTTCGTACATGAGTTGATCTGCTAGAGAGAGTATCTCCTCTACGGAATGCGTATCACCAGGATGGCGTGTGTAGGTTCCAATGGAGAGACTGATCTCTAGGTTTCCAAGTCCCAGTTTTGATGGAAGGGTCTCGACTTTCTCGCTTAGTCTAGCTGCCACCATTCCATCTTCTTCGACTGTCTCGGGCATAAGAATTAGAAACTCATCTCCACCGTAGCGGATTACGCGGTCAGAGCCACGCACGTTTTCGGTGAGTACCTGTGCCACTTTCTGCAGAACCTCGTCCCCTTTTAGGTGCCCCAGTGTGTTGTTGACCTGGCGGAAACCATTAATGTCAATCATCATTAAGGTAATCTCGCGGCCATAACGATCAGCTCGATCAAGTTCACCATCGATCACTTCGTTTAGATAATGACGGTTAAAGAGCTGAGTAAGAGGATCACGAACCGCCTGCTCACGAAGCTTAGATTGAGCATTTTGGCTGGATAAAGCTACCGCAAACTGTGCTGCAACCCCAGCTAGCAATCGCCTATCTCCCTCGTCAAATAAGTTCAGCTGGGGGCTCTCGATGTTTAGTACTCCCAGGACAGTATCCCCTATCATCACCGGTACAGCGAGCTCGGAGCGCGTCCCGTAAAACCCGTTCACGTATCGCTTATCTACCCTTACATCATTGACTAGAGCATAAATCCCATGCTCTAAAACCCAGCCTACGATTCCTTCATCTGGGTTGATATGACTTCCACTCCTGATGTCGCTTTTTCCACCCGGATTTCGCAGCCCACGCACTACCAGTCCTTCGCCCTCTCGCAGGAGGATAACGCTTTGCTGCATAGAAAACTGCTCACCTATGAAGTCTAGTGTGCTGCTTACCAATTCTTCAACAGAGGTTGCTCCTACTAACATGTGCGCCAGATCATGTATTTGAAATAAGAATGTTCGGTGTTTCAGGTTTTTGATGGCTACCGATAACTGATTGGCTAGGGAAGTTATGATTTCCTTGTCTTGATTACCGAATGCATCCGAGCAGTCTGATTCTACACTGATCACTCCCAGCGCCTCCTTGGAGGATACTATTGGGACATCTATCTCCGAGCATGTCAAACCGCTCCATTTGAGGTACCTATCTTCAACACTTACGTCAGGGACAATTATCGACTGTCGATGGTTGATTGCCCAGCGAGCAAAGCCCTTTCCGCTGATAGGCATACGTAGTCCCGTGTACAAATCATGTCTGCCGTTGTATGGTCCTTGTGAGGCAAAGCTTGTTAGTACAAGCTCTTCTCCTTCTACAATCCATATCCCCAAGAAATCGTATCCCATATCTTCTTCGAGGCGATTAGCAGCTAGGGTACACATTTGTTGTACATCTTGCGCACTTGAGAGCTCTTGACTGAATTGGGCTAGGCCATGCAAGATTCTCTTCTGTTTCTGAAGTTGTGCAAAGCGGTATGTCCTTTCCACAGCAAGAGCAGCAAGATTGGCTAAAGCCACTACTGGTTGCAATGTCTGAACAGTGGGAGCGGAACCATCCAGTGGATCGTCTATTGAAATGTGTCCAATGATGCCGCTTTCTGCTTTCAAAGGAATAAATAAGTAATCATTAGGATTCCATCCCTTGATCGACACGTTTCCACCCAATCCTAGCTCAGGGCTCCATGGTATCTTATCGTGAGGAATGTAATATGCATCCCCCATACGAAACTTCTCTTTGAAGGCAAGCTTTCTATCTGCAGGACTTAAGGTTCCACCGATGTGCAACCTTGATACTTCCTCAGCGTTCAAGCCAGCAGTGAGGATTTTATAGACTTCCCCTTCCTCTGGCTTAGTAGCAGAAAGGTCGTACAAAGAAGCAGCAGCACGCTGAAATCCGCTGTGTTCTACTATCGCCTCTACCACACTCTGAATTATCTGATCGATGTCGCTCGATGAGAGAATTGACCCTCCAAGTTCAATAACGGTCTTTTGCAATCTTGAAACGCGTTTCTCTGTTGTTACATCCCGAGCTGTGCCCTCTACAAAGCGCTCTCCGCGCTCCTGGACAATGTGTGCCTCTACCTGCAAATCGACCGTAGAGCCGTCCTTCTTGCGGTAGCGCCAGGTCGCGCCTTCATCTTTGGCGGTTACTGCGCCTTTGATGCGTTGGTGAAGCATTGCTATCATCGGGTCAGCGTGTTCTGGAACAGCAAATTCAGTTGGAGAATGGCCGATAAAATCCTCCTTTTCGTATCCCGTAATATCGAGAAGGAATCTGTTAACAAAGGTGAACTTCATAGTTTCGAGGTCTAGCGTAAAGACCCCTATTGGTGCATTTGCCACTAGCCGAACGTATCTTTCTCGCTCAGTGCGCAATGAGTCTAGAAGCCTTTGCTGTTCGAGTGTGTGCTCCACCATTCTCTGTAGAGCAGCGGGT
>JAGYNL010000265.1 GCA_018399865.1 Candidatus Bipolaricaulota bacterium
TTCCGGAAAAGTCTCGCGCAACGCTTGCTCAGCGCTTCCAGCAAGCATCCCCGCCAGTGGGCATCCAGGGCTAGTCAAGGTCATGTCTACACTGATTTTATTACCTTCAATCTGAATATTGTAGATAAGCCCTAGGGCTACTATGTTGACTCCAAGTTCCGGGTCTATCACTTGCTCAAGACTATCGCGAATTCTCTTTTCAGTGATTTCCATTGTGTCCTCCTATTTTAGCTTTGAAACTCCAAAGCCGCTGCCTCATCACGCGCCCAGCTATCTGTAGTCATTATCCTTGCAAGTGTGAGCTCGCTTCCACTAACTTTTCCTTCTCGGGCAAGCCAAGAATCAAGGATTCTCCTTAGGCCAATGGCTATATCCGTGAATCTTATCTCGCCCTGTAAAAATCTTCTCACTAGCACCTCATCAGCTGCATTTATCGCTGCTGGAGCAGTCCCTCCTTGAATTCCTGCTTTCAGAACTACACCAAACGCGGGATAGCGCATCATATCAAGGGGTTCAAAGAACAGGTTGGAGAGCTTTTCCAAAGAAAGTCGCGGCAGACCCGTATCGACACGCTCGGGGTACATAATTGCGTATTGTATAGGGATGCGCATGTCTGAGGCGGCAAGCTCAGCGATGATTGACCCATCCTGGTACTCAACCATTGAATGGATAACTGACTGCGGATGTATAACCGGTTCAATCTTTCCATAAGAAACATCAAACAAATGGTGGGCTTCTATGACCTCAAAGGCTTTGTTAACCATGGTTGCAGAGTCAATTGTGATCCGGGATCCCATTGACCAGTTTGGATGGCGCAATGCGTCCTCTGCCTTCATTTCAGGCAACTTCTCAAGCGGCGTATTGAGAAAGGGGCCACCTGAAGCGGTGATGATAATCCTGGCAATCTCTGAATGCCTTCCAGCATGCATGCTCTGGAAAATTGCGTTGTGCTCACTATCTATAGGAAGTAGCGTAGCCCCCTTCTCTTTTACTAGCCGCCTGACAAGTTCCCCTCCAATGACCATGCTCTCTTTATTGGCAAGAGCCAATGTGTGGTTGCTAGCAAGGGTAGCGAGGGTTGGAGAAAGGCCAACAGCCCCAACTAGAGCGTTAACTACTAAATCTACATCCGGTAGACTTGATAACTTCTCTAGGCCATTGCTGCCTGAAAGTATTGTTAACTTAGGGAAACGTTCACGTAGTTTTTCTGCAGCGCTTTCTTCTAAAACAGTAACTACTAACGGTGCGAACTGCTCTATCTGCTGGACTAGCAGATCAATGTTCCTACCCGCAGACAGACCATGAACTTTAATCGCTTGCCCAGCGCGATTGAGACGATCTATTACATCAAGGGTCTGGGTTCCAATTGACCCGGTGGAGCCAAGGATTACTATCCCTTTTTGCTGCACAGGACTAGGTTGCTGGCTCCGGCATTAGCGAGGCAAACAACTGCTGCAGTTCGACGCCTGCAATGATCTCCTTCTCCAAGAGGGCGCTTGCCAATCGATCAAGCATAGAACGATGCTCCTTAAGTAAATCCTTGGCTTTCTTGTAAGAATCAGTTATCAACCTGCGGATTTCATTATCCACTAATGCTGACAAATCCTCAGAGTGCTCGTTGCTCTTGACTATTTCCTCGCCCAGGAAAACATCTACATGGTCTCGTGCAAGGCTTATGGGGCCAAGTGTCTTACTCATTCCGTACTCGACAATCATTCTTTTAGCTAGTTTTGTAGCCTGCTTCAAGTCATCGTACGCCCCTGTGGTGAAGTTGTTAAACACTATCTCTTCAGCAGCCCGCCCCCCAAAAAGGGTCACCAATTTATCACTAAGCTCTTCCTCGGAGACAATGTACTTCTCCTCCAACGGAAGCTGCAGCGTAAATCCTAGTGATCCATCTCCCCTGGGGATTATCGAAATCTTGTGTACAGGATCAGCCTTGGGAAGCAAGCGTCCAAGCAGAGCATGTCCAGACTCATGGTAAGCAATGCGCTCGCGAATCTCTTTGGAGAGGACAATGCCCTTTCGTCTTACCCCCGCAATTACACGATCGATCGCCTCTTCGAAGTCGGACATTTCA
>JAGYNL010000266.1 GCA_018399865.1 Candidatus Bipolaricaulota bacterium
TACTGGCAAACGATGGAAAACAGCAAAAGGGACAATCACTATTGTTGATGACCTGTGCAAAGGATGTGAGTTGTGCATCAATTTCTGTCCAATGCAGGTACTGGGTCAATCAGAGGAGTTCAATGAAAAGGGATATCATTATCCTGAGATGCTCTACCCAGAAAAATGTGTGAACTGCGGTTACTGTCAGCTTCTTTGCCCTGATTTTGCCATTTGGAGCAAGCGAGATAACACACGAGAAGGTGGAAGGCATGAGTAACAAGTACATTCTTGCCGGAGAGCATTTCTTAAATGGAGACGTCGCCTGCGCCGAAGGAGCGATTGCTGTTGGCTGTCGTTTGTTCGCTGGTTACCCGATTACTCCCCAATCTGAGATTACAGAGCGCATGGCGCTTCGTCTACCTACGATAGGCGGCTATTTTCTGCAAATGGAGGACGAGTTAGCATCCATTGCTGCTATCTTGGGAGGGGCGTGGGGAGGGATGAAAGCTATGACAGCGACCTCCGGACCGGGTTTTTCGCTAATGATGGAGAACTTGGGACTTGGAATAATGACCGAGACCCCTTGCGTAGTGGTAGATGTGCAGCGAGGTGGACCTAGCACCGGTCTTCCTACAGCTACTTCACAGCAAGATATGATGCAGGCACGATGGGGAACCCATGGGGACCATGAGATTATCGCTTACGCCCCAGCTTCGCCGCAGGAGATGTTTGACTACACCATCAAGGCGTTCAACCAGTCGGAGAGGTACCGTCAGCCGGTATTGGTTATGGCTGACGAAGTGGTGGGACATATGATGGAGCGGGTAGTCATAGATCCAGATAAGATAGAGATTTATCCCCGTCGTAGACCAAGCGTTCCCTATGAGCAGTTTGTTCCCTATAAGGCAGGTGCAGATCTGGTGCCAGAGATGGCCAATGCTGGGGAGGGATACCGTATTCATGTAACAGGTCTAACACACGACGAGTGGGGCTATCCTGACCTATCAGAGGAAAGCCAGGATCGCCTCTTGAATCGCTTGGTGAACAAGATCAGGATGAACTCAGATCAGATAATTGAGGTGGAAGAAGAGAACATTCGGGGAGCCGATGTGGTTGTGGTTACCTATGGAATCGCTGCTCGCACATCTTCACGAGCTATTGAAATGGCAGAGGAAAAAGGTATTAAAGTAGGTATGTTAAGGTTGATAACAGTATGGCCATTTCCTTTAGAAAAGGTGCGCGCTATTGCCAAAGATGTCAACGGATTGGTCGTGCCTGAACTTAACCTTGGTCAGATAGTCAATGAAGTAGAACGAGCAGCTGCCGGGCAGGCTGCTGTACGTCTTGTTCCACATGCCGGAGGAGGTCTTCACCGACCGGAGGATATTCTTGCTGTGATAGAGGAGGTGGCGGGATGAAACGTGTGCTGACTAAGCCAAAGCCGGAAATAATCCAAGATGTTCATCATCCATTTGAGCATTACTTCCGCAGTGAGAGGCTTCCTCATATCTGGTGTTCTGGATGTGGTTTGGGTACAGCTATGTCCTGTCTAGCAGCGGCATTTGATAACTTGGGGCTCGGCGTGGATGACGTGTGTGTTGTATCTGGAATTGGGTGTTCTGGCCGGCTAGCTGGCTATATGCGCCCTGATTCATACCACACAACCCACGGAAGGGCTCTACCATTTGCTACTGGTCTGCGTGTCGCGCTGGAGAAGACAAAGCCGGGACACAAAGTGGTTGTGTTCAGCGGAGATGGCGACCTGTTTTCTATAGGAGGCAATCACTTTATTCACGCTGCACGTCGCAATATAGACCTTAGCGTGTTCTGCGTCAATAATTTCAACTATGGAATGACTGGCGGGCAAGTTGGCCCGACAACCCCAATGGGGGCAAAAGGAACAACCGCCCCATATGGGATGTTTGAACATCCCTTCAATCTTCCGTATTTGGCGGCTTCATCTGGAGCTCCTTACGTGGCGCGGTGGACTACGCTCCACGTACATCGGCTGCAGCGAGCGATGGAGGAAGCGATCGATAAGCGGGGGTTCACGTTTGTGGAGATCATTGGGCCATGTCCGACCAATTATGGGCGCAGAAACCATCTTCCCACTGGCCTCGACGAGATGCGTTACTATGAAGAGAAAGCCGTGATTAAGAACTTCTCTGACCCCAAGGATGCCGAAATAGTACCAGGTGAAGAATTCATTGTAGGCACATTTGTCAACACGGATAAACCCGACTATCTAGAAATCTACGATGACTTTGTCAAGGAACACTTTGGAGGAAACGGTAGATGAACGGTGAAGAGCTGATAAGATATTTGGTTGATGCAATCCGTATTGCTGAGACGATCCTGCCTCAAGATGTTGTTGCTGCTTTGAAAAAGGCCAGGAGTATAGAGGAAGGTGCTGGGCTAGTTCAGCTAGAAGCGATTCTGAAGAACGTGGATGCTGCCAGGGATGGGTCCATTCCCATGTGTCAGGATACCGGCATTCAGACATTTCTTGTACGTGTTGGTGCTGGCTTTCCCGGCCTTTCTTCTTTGAAGTCAACGATAACTGAGGCTGTGCGTAGAGCAACAACAGAAGTACCACTTCGCCCAAATACGGTTCATCCGTTTACAGGAAAGAATCCTGGTGACAATGTTGGCTATCATGTTCCTTACATCTCTTGGGAGCTTGTTGATGGCAATGAATGCGTGATTGATCTTCTGCCCAAGGGAGGGGGAAGCGAGAACTGTGGCAGCTTAGGTATGCTTTCGCCCGGAGTAGGAGTGAAAGGCATAAAGCGATTTGTTGTAGAACATATTGCTCGCTGTGCGGGAAAACCATGCCCTCCTGGTATTGTGGGTATAGGGATCGGTGGTGGCGCGGATCTATCCCTCAAGCTGGCGAAACTATCATTATTGCGACCCGTCGGCTCACGTCATCAGGAGCAGAATATAGCATTGCTGGAAGAGAGCTTGCGTGACCTTATAAACCAGAGCGGGATTGGACCAATGGGAATGGGCGGGAAGACTACTTGCCTTGACGTGCACATTGAGTACGCTCACCGCCACCCCGCATCGCTCCCTGTAGGCATTGTCTACCAGTGCTGGGCGGACAGGAGAGCAAGGGTAACGATCGACGAGAATGGTAAGATCGAGGTGAGCTAAAATGGAAAAAACACTAAATACTCCGATCTCAGAACAGGAAGCACGCGACCTCCATGTAGGTGATGTGATTTATATCACAGGAACGATTTTCACTGCCCGTGATGAGGCACACCTCAAGATGCTCGAAGAGGGAGAGCCTTTCCCAGTGGAAGGGCTTGGCCTTTATCACTGTGGACCAGTGGTCAGAAAGGTAGATGGAAAATGGGAAATCGTCTCTGCTGGCCCCACCACATCAGCCAGGATGGAAATATTTGAGGATCGGTTTTTGGAGTCGTTTCCTGTAAGGGTGATCATAGGAAAGGGCGGCATGGGAGAGAAGACCCTTGCTGCCTTGGAAAAGACTGGGGCTGTCTACACTCACTACACAGGTGGGGCAGGAGCGCTGGCGGCGCGAGCGATCAATGATGTCACAACGGTCCATTGGCTGTCGGAGCTGGGCATACCGGAGGCAGTGTGGGTTATGTCAGTGACCGAATTTGGACCTTTGACTGTGGCGATGGATGCACACGGGCAGAGCCTGTACAAGTCTTTGGACGAAACTGTGCAGAGTAATATGAAGAAGATTCAGGATCAGATTGACAAGGGGGAGTAATGGATCAGGAGAAGCTTAGCGTAGAAGAGATGAAGCGGAGGGCGGAGATACCGGCCAAGAAAGCTCCTTCGTGGCATGCTTTCTATCGAGGTAAGGTTGAGACAACGCTCAAATGCGCTGTTAATGAGGTGGACGACTTTGGAATCTGGTATACCCCTGGTGTAGCAGCTCCCTGCAAAGAGATTGAGGCAGATCAAAGTAAGGTCTTTGATTATACGAACAAGGCGAACACGGTCGCCGTTGTTTCAGACGGATCACGTGTGCTTGGTTTGGGAAACATTGGTCCGCACGCAGGACTTCCTGTAATGGAGGGCAAATCACTTTTATTCAAGTATCTGGGGGGAGTAGGAGCATTCCCGATTATGCTGGATACAGAGGATCCCGACGAGATTATCCAGGCAGTAAAGTGGATAGCACCTGGATTTGGGGGGATAAACCTGGAGGATCTAGCTAACCCTAAGTGCTTCTACATTCTTGATCGCCTGCGTAAAGAGCTAGATATACCGGTGTGGCATGATGACCAGCAAGGGACAGCGTCGATCACCTTGGCTGGAGTAATCAACGCAATGAAAGTTGTCTCAAAGGACATAAATAAGGTAAATTACTGCGTAATTGGTACAGGTGCGGCCAATATTGCTTTTGTTAGGATTCTGCTAAGCGCTGGAGTACCTGCTGGGAACGTTATCATGGTGGACAGCAAGGGTATCCTGCATCCGGGACGAGAAGACCTAGAAAAGAACAAAGACCAAAATTCGTACAAGTGGCACTACGCCCAGGTGACTAATCAAGAACATCGTACTGGGGATATGTCCAAGGCGATCGAGGGTAGTGACGTACTGATAGCTGCTTCTAAGCCTGGACCAGGTACAATAAAGAAAGAATGGCTTAGGGCGATGAACAAGGACGCCATCGCTTTCATCATGGCTAATCCGACTCCGGAGATCTGGCCATGGGAGGCAAAAGACGCCGGTGTACGTATTGTTGGAACGGGAAGGTCTGATTTTGCGAACCAAGTCAACAATTCGATCGGTTTCCCTGGCATCTTTCGTGGGACGCTGGACGTTTTTGC
>JAGYNL010000267.1 GCA_018399865.1 Candidatus Bipolaricaulota bacterium
AAGAGCCTACGAAGTTCTAGAGCTTCTTGGCTTGGAAGATCTTCGCGACGAACTGGCTGGCAACCTATCTGGGGGACAGAAGAAGCTGCTGGAACTTGCCAAGACTATGATGATTAAACCCAAGTTAGTCATGCTAGATGAACCCGGTGCAGGGGTAAACCGCACCTTGCTGAAGCGAATCGCTGAGGCAATAGAAAGCTTGCGAATGGAACAACAAATTACCTTTCTGCTCATTGAACACGATATGGACTTCGTTATGCGCCTTTGTAATCCCGTTATCGTCATGAGCGAGGGGAAGAAACTGGCAGAGGGAGAGCCGTATGAAGTTCAACATAACCAACAGGTGCTTCAGGCCTATCTAGGGGGGCAGTATGCCGCTATTGAAAGCTGATAGCGTAACGAGCGGCTATGGCGATACAGAGGTCCTCCATGCTGTTTCCATTGACGTCAATCCCAAGGAAGTCGTCACCATTATTGGGCCCAATGGCGCTGGTAAATCTACCCTGATGAAGACAATCTTCGGCCTCCTTAAGCCAAGAAGCGGACACATACAGATTAGCGATCACCAGATTGCCGGTCTATCTCCCAACCAAATCGTTCGCTTAGGCATGTCGTATGTACCTCAAGTCGATAATGTTTTTCCTTCTCTGACTGTTCGCGAAAACCTAGAGATGGGCGCTTTCATAAGAAAGGACGACTTCAAGGATCGCGTTGAGGAGATGTTTGCCTTGTTTCCAATCCTTAGAAAACGCGGCAAACAGTATGTGGGAAAGATGAGCGGAGGAGAGCGACAAATGGTGGCAATGGCGCGTGCTCTTATGCTGGATCCGAAGTTACTAATGCTGGATGAGCCCTCGGCAGCCCTAGCCCCAAATCTAGCGGAGATGATATTCGAGAGGATTATCGCTGTAAATGAAACGGGAGTGGCAATCCTCATAGTGGAGCAAAATGCAAAACAATCACTAAGCATTTCCAACCGTGGGTTCGTACTTGCAAGCGGCAGAAATCGCTTTTCTGATACAGGAGAAAGACTGCTGGCAAACGAGGAAATCGGCCAGCTCTATTTGGGAGGATAAGACAGTCATGACCGCGTTTGCACAAATACCGCAACTGCTCGTATACGGAATCATCTCAGGAAGTATCATATCGCTTGGTGGAATAGGCGTTTCGCTTACCTACAGCATCCTCGGATTCTCGAATTTTGCCCATGGAGACTTCATGGCACTTGGCGCATATATCGCGCTTGGACTACTCGCGCTATTCACTGGGCTCGGGGTACCAAACAAACCGTTTGAGCCGCTGTCATTCGGCGTAGGATTTATTGTAGCAGCCGCAATCTCAGTAGCCTTAACAGCGTTAGTAGTCATCTTAATCGACAGACTGCTGTTTAGAAGGCTGGGACGCTCTGGACCTGTTATCCTAATGATGTCATCGATAGGAATTGCCTTGGGCCTACGGAACTTACTTCAGTTCTTCTGGAGCCCACAACCGCATTATTACTCAGAGGCTATTCAACCGGCCGTATTACTTTCTTCACTAGGTATTCGCATTAAACCCGACGAAGTATTCATCATCTCTATTGCGATTATCCTTGTTGTTCTTGTACATGCTTTCATGCGTTACACGAAAATGGGCAAGGCAATGAGGGCTATGGCAGATAATGCAACTCTGGCACAAGTCACTGGAATAAATACTGATCGTGTAGTCATCTGGACATGGGTAATTGGCGCAGGCTTAGCGGCAATGGCCGGTATCCTTTCAGGCATAGAGAACAAGTTCATCACACCTGAAATAGGCTGGCAGATGCTGCTGTCAATTTTCGCCGGCGTTGTTCTAGGAGGAATCGGCAACCCTTACGGAGCTATCTTAGGGGGAATGGTTATCGGGATCTCCGAGGAAGTATCAACCGCGTTTGTTTCTACTGGATATAAACCAGCTATTGCATTCATCATCATGATAATGATGCTTTTGGTCAAGCCAAAGGGATTATTGGGGAGGAAGAACTAATGGAGCATTTGGTGGGTACAATAAATTATATTGTGTTCTTCGCCATAACTGCGGGAACTTATGGGATACTAGCGCTGGGCTTGAACATCCAGTGGGGAAACACTGGCCTGTTCAACATCGGAATCGCGGGCTTCTATGCACTGGGTGCTTACACTTCGGCCTTGATCTGCGGCGTACCTCCCAGTGCTTGGGAGGGAAGGACATTTGGTGGCTTTCAGCTTCCCTTTATCGCGGGACTGCTGGGAGCAGCTATTGTATGCGGTGTTGTTGCGATGCTGGTAGGCGCCCCAACGCTACGATTACGCACTGATTATCTGGCTATTGCTACCATTGGAATCGCCGAGACGATACGCCTAGTGCTGAACAACGAATCATGGCTAACCAACGGAGTGTGGGGCTTCCAACAGATACCATCACCACTTTACAAGACAATTCATGGTGCAGCATCAAACTTCCTTCATAGCCACCCCGATCTTCCGACATGGATACACGACATAATCGCTAAATCATATGACTGGTTCTATCTGGGATTGGTTCTGCTCGTGTTATTTGTCTTATACTGGCTGGTGGAACGCCTTCTACGCTCCCCATGGGGACGTGTGATCAGGGCTATCCGCGAAGATGAGGACGCAACCTCCATGCTAGGCAAGAACTCCTTCGCCTTTAAGATGCAGGCCTTGGTTCTAGGAGCAATGGTAATGGGGATTGGTGGCAGCATGTACGCTCATTATGCTCGATTTATTGCTCCCGTATCATTCAAGCCGCTCTACGGGACATTCATTGTTTGGGTAATGTTAATTCTCGGGGGGAGCGGCAACAACAAAGGGGCAATACTTGGAAGCTTTGTCGTATGGGGAATTTGGGCCGGCACAGATTTCCTAACCAATTATCTCCCTTTCACCGCAACCCAATCAGCCAGTCTACGGGTTATCCTGATAGCTATATTGCTAGAGGTTATCCTGCTGTGGCGACCGCAAGGAATATTACCGCAAAAAAAACGCCTCTCGAGCCCGTTTAAGTGATCTGCTGTTGCGGCTTGGCCATTTCAAGGGATCATTGACAATTGTTCATATCTAGAATAGTGTCTATTGCAACGTGCAAAAAAAGGGGTGACCATTACAGCCACCCCAAACGGAGGCGCAGACAGATAGTATCCTTATTACTCTAGCCAGATACAGTCATTACTGGCACTACGTGGCAGTCCTGGATCTTCCAGATTGTAATCCCGCCACTTACATCACCAGTGTCTTTGAAATCAACGACACCCGATACTCCTTCGTAATTTATCTCCTTTCCAGCCTTCAGCAGTTCAAGGGCCTTTGCCCACTCACCGTAGTAGACTTCCTCCCCCGGGCCATTGGCCACAGCACGGAGATTATCACGTATTGCTTGACCGCTCGTGTCCCCTGCCCGCTGCATAGCCAGAGCGAACAACATTACTGCATCGTACGCCTGAGTGTAGTAAGGAACGGCACTTGGCCCAAACTTGACGGCGTAGTCAGCATCAAGCTGATCACTTCTAAATCCAGCAGAAGCAACTGTACCATACGAGGCTTCGATTGGGCCCGGATTCCCGGCAGAAACACATGCTGGTCCTGGAGCAACACCTTCCCCTTTCATTCCATCCGAGAAAAGAAACTTTCCTTTATAACCAGCTTCAACAGCCTCGACGATTTCTTTGTTCCCATCAACCGGATAGCCTACCAAGAAGATAGCATCAGGGTTTCCAGCTGTTGCCTTCTGTACTTCACCGCGGTAAGAAGCTTTGTTCTCCTCGTAAGGGACAGAGGCAGGAACACTACCACCCAGGCTCTCAAATGTCTCCTTGAATACATCAGCCAGGCCCTTCCCATAGGCGTTGTTGACGTAGATAACGGATACGGATTTGTAGTCAAGCATAGTGGCAAGGCGACCCATGACAACACCCTGCACCTCGTCAGATACTACCGTACGGAATACGTAGTCGTTATCATCCAGTGCGGGGATTGCTGGCGAAGTTGAAGCTGGCGAAATAAGCACTACCTCAGCGGGAATAGTAACGCTAGATGCAGCAATCGTCACGCCACTGGAAAGAGCGCCCACAATTGCTTGCACCCCGTCCAAGTCGACAAGCTTGCTTGCCGCATCACGGCCAACATCTGGAGATGTCCCCGTATCCCGTATTACTAGCTCTAGCTGTTTACCCAGAACGCCACCAGCAGCGTTTATCTGCTCTACAGCTAGTTTCGCACCATTTGCAATTGGCGGTCCATACGGGGCTAGCGCTCCGGTCAGCGACATAAGAGCTCCTATCTTAATCGTATCAGCCGCCGTTACTGCAAGGCTCAAACTTACTACTAATGCTACTACTACAAATCCCATAGTCTTCTTCATTTCTGTTTTCTCCTTAAGATAGATTGATTTGAAATTCTCAAACTACTCCTCTAATGATTAATCACCTCCTTGTAACAAAAAAAAGACCACAGGAAACCTGTAGTCCTCTACGCCCACCTATTCCTAGCTGTTATATGCTAGGCTTTAGGTAGGCGCTAACAGCATAATGACGACGAAATGAATAAGGAGAGACTTCGAGCAAGCGCTATCCGCGCAACAGACTTGTAGACCCCTTCTTCCCTTATCCATAACAGTGTTCACCTTAGCATAAGATGCTCCAGTTGTCAAGCTATTGTTCATTATTTGGTTGCTTACATATCAGCTGGTCAGTAAACTAGCCTAGCCATGCTAACTAACGCGGAGTTAATCAATGTAAAGGATCTCAAGAAGAGCTATGGCCAAGTGCATGCTGTAGACGAAATTTCTTTCTCCGTCCCATCATCACATGTATTTACTATACTTGGGCCAAATGGCGCTGGAAAAACAACAACCATGGAAATCCTGGAAGGCCTACGTGAACCGGATTCCGGGAAGATAGAGGTCTTCGGTGTTCAAGTTAAGCAAATTAATCGTGCTACCAAGCAAAAGATTGGTGTGCTGCTGCAAGAGGGTAATTTTGAGCCGTACCTCAAAGCAAAGGAAGTGTTAAGGCTTTTCTCATCATTCTTCGTAGATCCATTGCCATGCAATACCATATTGGAAATGGTTTCCCTTCGAGAAAAAGCAAATGACTATGTTAAAAATCTTTCCGGAGGACAAAAGCAACGTCTAGCACTGGGAACAGCGTTGGTCAATAATCCTGATCTTGTATTCCTTGACGAG
>JAGYNL010000268.1 GCA_018399865.1 Candidatus Bipolaricaulota bacterium
GGATGTACTACTTGTTGATGATTGCTGCTCTGGGGCTGGCTCTGGGCGCAAATGTCAAGTGGCATCCGTAAACTGATGTAAAGGAGGAAACCCGAAAAATGAAATGGCAAGGATACAATCCCAATCCTGCTAATAGACTCAACAAAGCCTTTACTAAACTCGGAAAACATAAGAGCATCTACTATCTGCTGATGATAGCTTCACTTGGCCTTGCGCTTGGCGCAAACGTCAAGTGGCATCCCTAGGTCCCAAGAGTTACTAGCCCAACCGCCTTGTTTCTGTTATAATATCTAAAGGCAGTTGGGTTTTTTTCTCTTTCGGAGATACATGAATCTATCAACCAAAGCAAACGTATTCGTTGCTTTCGCTTTTGTAACGTGTCTGTGCGCCTTAGCTTATGCTGGCCTAATGGCTGTCACACCTACCAGGGGTCAAATTGCTCTCCTCTCAATTCTCTTCGCCTTAGCAGTGCTTTCAGAGGTTTATGCAACTTGGATTCCTTCCTACAAGTGGGAGATCTCTAGCGGCATAGCAATCAACATAGCTGGCCTTCTTGTACTTGGGCCCGCTTTAGGCATATTCCTAGTGTTTGTATCCTCGCTTGTTTCAGAGCTTTTGTTACGTTGGAGGCAAAGGGAAACGGGCATCTGGGATGCGATACTACCCATCACGTTTAATGTCAGCCAACTGGTGATATCTATCGCGGCAGCGGGGTTGGTACTTCAGTACTCTGGCCACAGCGTGCTATCACTAAGCAATCCTATAGACTATCTGTGGGCTGTTTTGGCTTTCCTTACTTATTCATTTGCCAATTTATCCCTAGTCAGAGGGATTGTCTCACTGTCTGGCGGGGGAAGCTTTTTCTATGGATTGTGGAAAAGCATTCGCGAGTTTTCCCTTCAGTACGTTGTGCTATGTGCTTCGGCCCTTTTGCTTACAGTCCTATACTCTATATCTGTGTGGCACATCTTTCTAGGGCTCATTCCCCTGGTGCTTGTACACGTATCTTTCCGTAGCTATCTACAGTTACAAACCGAAGCCCGAAATACATTTGAGAAGGTCTCCCGCATCCTTGATGAACGTGATCACTATACGGCTGTACATTCGCAGTCGGTTGCCAAACTCGCGGTAAGAATCGGTCGGCAAATGGGCTTGTCAGAAGCAGAGATAGAAAAGATAGATATCGCTGCAAAAGTGCACGATATAGGTAAGATCGCGGTTCCAGACGCTATCCTGCTTAAGCCCGGAGCCCTGAACGAGAAGGAGTGGTCGATCATGAAGAAGCACCCAGTAATCAGTGCTGAAATTATAGAAGGACTATCTATCTACAGTCATGTTGCAAATGCTGTACGTCACGAACACGAGCACTGGGATGGAAGTGGTTACCCAGACGGGCTGAAAGGGGAGGATATCCCTCTTCTTTCCCGCGTCATCACAGCTGCTGATGTGTATGATGCACTCTCTACTGATCGTCCTTACCGGAAGGCATACAGCCGCGAGAAAGCATTAGAGATAATAAGAGACTCAAGTGGAAGAGTTTTGGATCCCGAAGTCGCCGTAGCTTTGGAGAAAGCACTAGCTATGGAGACAGACTGAGAAGATGCAGTTCAGATTGATCCGATGTACCACAAATTCCACAGTAAGAAGTTCACTCGGAAGCGCTTGTGTGCCTCGAATGCTTTGTGATCGTGTGCAGATTGTAAAATACTTGCGATAATCTCGCCTAAAATATGTATTTTACCTGATGAAAACCATGAAGTATCAGCAATGGTCCTTCGAAGACGCCACTTAGCTATCCTAGTTTTGCTGGTATCGATCGTGGTTTCTCATCTGTGACTGGTACATATGCCAGTGAAACAAGTTGGCTATAGCGGTGTATGTGGATCTGAAGAAACCATAACAGGAGGGGATTGTGAAGCGTTGGATATTGGTTGTCAGTCTCTTCGTCATGTTTATTTCATATGTGTTTGGTAGTGCTGCTCCTGACCTGATTGTTGATGACATAAGCTTTTCTCCGGAAAAGACAGTTGTGGGACAGACGGTGACCATCACTGCTGTAATTTCAAATACAGGAACAAGCAATGCAAAAGACCGATTCAATGTCAAGTTCCTTGTAGACGAGATACAGATTGACACACTGTCGGTGCCGTTTGGAATAGATTCTGGCTGCAAGAAAGATGTATCAACCTCTTGGCAGGCGCAAGCGGGGACTCACAGAGTAACAGTTCAGGTTGATCAACCATTCAATAAAATCTCAGAATCCAACGAGGACAACAACTCTCTAACAATAAACTTTTCTGTTTCTATCGATCTGGCAAGCTCGGAGCTTTCCGACATTAAGGTTGCCTTAACAAGATTCGACGATCGCAGTGGCTCTGGGCTGATTAACGTTGGGCAGGGGGTTGCTGATGAGCTAACTACTCTCCTGATACAAAGCGGATTACGCGTTCTGGAACGCAGTGAACTGGAAGCTGTAATGCAAGAACGTGGACTGAATCCAGCTATCCAACAAGACCTAGTCAGCGCAGGCCAACTTCTTGGAGCTGACATAATCATCGTGGGATCGGTAACAAAGGCAAGTGTTCAACAGTCATCAGTCAACCTTGGCTTCTTCAGCGCAAGCAGTGCGTCAGTGGAAATGGCTATGTCAGCAAGGCTAGTCAGCGTTTATACCTCAGAGATCCTTGACGCTGTTTCAGCTGAGGGAAACGCCAGCGGCTCAACCGGCTTCTCGGTCAATTTTGGCAAACTCATGTCATCGATTCAGCCAGCATCTGCCAACGTCTGTAGCGGCGGATTTCAAAGCGATAAATCCAATTACTACATAGGCGAGACGGTTCATCTTGGGTATCGAAACCCTGGACCATCAGGCAGATGGTACGGGGTTGAAATCGATACAATAAGTGGAGCTTTTGTCAAGACACTCGACGGCGTCCAGTTCATAAATAGCAGTGAATGCGGAGAGTGGTTTTGGAACCAGCGCGATTCCGGTGGAGCACAGCTTACTCCCGGACTTTATATTGCCAAGCTGTGGAATGGAACATCATTCATTGATACCACTAAGTTTCAGATAAAGCCAGGCTCAGGAGCAATCACCCCGCTAAGTGAGATCACCGTGGGAAGTGGTGCATTTGACGAGACAATAATAGGAAAAGCTACTAACAACACACTGAGTATGCTAGTCTCCCAACTTATCATTGGGCTAGAAAAGGTTGCGCCAGCGGTAATCTCGTCCCGCAACAAAGCCTTAACGTATGAAACCATGGCAATACCCAGCTGTGAGGGCCAAGTTGCGGCAATCCTGCAGGATGATAGGGTTGCGATCAATCTCGGGACCGACGCAGGAGTACGTAAGGGCGACTTTTTTCAAGTTCTCAATACCGCCAATCTGGTTGTTGACCTGTTGAGTGGACAGATTCTCTCTTATGATCCATTAGGAGTGAAAGGAGAAATAGTACTAACAGAAGTACGTCAAAAGGTTTCCTACGGAGTTCGCACGTCCGATTTTGAGTTACTTGTTGGAGATATCGTGCGTCCAGCAGCCTTGTAGCGCAACACCCCCATTTGCCCCCAAAGCATGAAACAGGATAAACTGTGGAAAATGCTACATTTTAAGAGAAGTATTCTTTTGGCCACTGCGCTTTTTATTGCCATTATTGCTAGTTGTTCATCTTTTGGGCAAGGCCTCGATCAGATAGGAGTTCGCCTCATCGTTCCCCTGGGAAAGATGCCGTTCATGGTCGGAATAGACATCGGAACTCACCTTACATTCGGGTGGGTAATAGGGTCTCTTTTGTTAGCGCCGGATGGAAAGACACTCATATTGGCAAGTACTGATGTAGAAATTGCAGGATCACAGAACGCCGGAGTGACCTTTTTTAGAGGAACAATAGGCCTTTACTACTTTGATCTATCAGCCCTATTACCATCCTTTATTCTCGGCGGGGGCCTTTCTTATCGCTTCTCATTTGATGAACACATAAGCATTGCCGCAAGTAGTGAGATTATGTATCCGTTAGCCCTCGGCCCCCCAATGTTTACCTTCAATGCGGGGTGGTCGCCATAGATGAAGAGGCCCAGGTGAAATCCCTTTTTGGAACCGATGGTGTACGTGGGAAGGCTAATACTCATGTAACAGCGGACCTCGCACTTTCACTTGCCCGTGCTGCTTCAACCCTATTGCCCAAACACGGACGGGTGATCATTGGAAGAGATACTCGGTTAAGTGGGCCTATGCTCGAAGCTGCAATGGCTTCCGGCTTTGCTTCTGCTGGCATAGATGTACTTCTTGCGGGAATCATTCCTACACCAGCCATATCTTTCCTCATTAAGAACGAACAAGCTGATCTTGGTGCCGTCATCTCTGCTTCCCATAACGAGCCACAGGACAATGGCATAAAGCTGTTTGACCGAAGAGGGATGAAACTAACAGTCGAACAAGAACGTTCTATAGAAGACGCCTTAGCCAATCTCCTGCCGCCAACGGCCAGGGTAGGATCGATTTCCGCTCTGCAGGCATCGGCAACAAGCTATGCCGCGTTTCTCACCGGTACCATTCAAAGCGAGGATATCGATCTCTCCGGCTTAAAGGTGATTGTAGATTGTGCCTACGGAGCAACGGGAGCCATTGCCCCACAAGTGCTTAGGCACTTCAATGCTTCTGTCACTGAGATTAATTGCGCCGCAAAAGGAGATCAGATCAATGTCAACTGCGGATCAACACATTTAGAATCACTCCGTCAGGCTGTTGTAACGCAGCATGCGGATCTTGGAATCGCTTTTGACGGAGACGGCGATCGGGTGCTCCTTGTGGCTCCAAGCGGCCAGGTAATCGATGGGGATAGTATGATGGGAATAGCCGCACTGCACATGAAGGAGAGTGGTACCCTTAATCCGCCGGTGCTGGTGGCCACCGTGATGAGCAATATGGGGCTTGAGCAAACACTGGGTAAATATGGGATCCTCATGCTCCGCACACCAGTAGGAGATCGCTACGTAGCACAAGCCATGCTCAGCCATAAAGCACAGCTAGGAGGGGAACAGTCGGGACACATAATCTTCTCTGATCACAGCCCTACAGGTGACGGGATCTTGACATCTATAAAGATGCTTGAGATATCCCACGAGGCAGCTACGTCATTGCATCAACTAGCAGATAAGATACCCCTTTATCCGCAATGCCGAGCAGACATCCCGTCGGCAGAACCTGCAAAGCTCATGAGTGCTCCCAGAGTTGAATCAGCAATCAGGCAAGCCGAGCAGCGCCTTGGCAAAGAAGGAAGAGTTCTTATCCGACCTTCTGGAACCCAACCCGTGGTTCGAATCCTTGTTGAAGCACCCAACGAGGATCTGTGCAGGGAAGTATGTAACCAGATCACATCTACAATTAAGCCAAATGACTAGCTAGCTATGCTGAACTTCTACAACTACGAGCAGCTATTTCTCAAACGGATAGGTCAAGATTGGGTCTCGCGCTGCACGAGTCTGATCAAGACGACG
>JAGYNL010000269.1 GCA_018399865.1 Candidatus Bipolaricaulota bacterium
CAGTGTGACAAGGAAGAGAATATACGAGATTGCAAAAGAGTTTGGGGTCACGAGCAAAGAACTGATCAGCAAGCTTGCGGAGATGGGAATGCCTGGGCTCAAGGCAGCAAATTCTGTTGACGACGAAGAGTACGGACTCATTGTCAATCTTTATCAAGAAGAGACTATGGGTACGCCAAAGGACGTCGCAGAACAGGTTGAAAAGGTGTCTGAGCATAAGAAGGTGGGCAGGCCACAGAAAGCTAAGCAGTTAGGTTCCCCCCGCGCGCCGGTTGTTTCTGTCCTTGGCCACATCGACCATGGTAAAACAACCCTACTTGATACAATCAGGAATTCGCGCCTCACTTCCAAGGAAGTAGGGGGTATTACACAAGGCGTTGCAGCTTATCAGGTAGAGTACAATGGTAAGACCATCACTTTCATTGATACCCCTGGGCACAGAGCGTTTACTGGCATGCGCGCCCGTGGGGCGAAGGCAACGGACATAGCGATACTCGTGGTTGCGGCAGATGATGGGATCATGGAGCAAACGGAGGAAGCCATGGACCACATTCGCGCTGCCGGGATCCCTATGATTGTAGCAATAAACAAGATAGACAAACCCAATGCAGATATTGATAGAGTGATGAACGATCTGACTAAACGTGGCTATACCCCAGAGGCATGGGGAGGTGAAACCATCACTGTGCCCATCTCGGCCTTGCGGGGAGATAACATCAATGAATTATTAGAAATGATACTTCTTGTCGCAGAAATGGAAGATCTACGCGCGGATCCCTCAGGAAGCCTAGAAGCCGTCATAATAGAAAGTCATCTGGCTAAGGGACGAGGCCCAGTAGCAACCGTTATTGTTAGAAATGGTACCCTACATGAGAGAGATACCATAGTTGCTGGTTCAACTTGGGGGCGTATCAAGGCAATGACTGATGATATGGGAGCACGTGTTTTAGAAGCCGGGCCTGGTAAATCGGTGGAGATACTGGGATTGCAGGATATCCCCCATGTGGGAACCATGCTCGAGGTTGCTCAGTCGCAAAACGATGCCAAGCTGGCTGCGGCTGAGCAGAAAGAGGATGAAGCTGCTCCTAGGCGATCGCGGGCAAAGATGAGCGTTGAGGACCTTTTCCGCGAGGCAATGGAGGCAGAGAAGCTTCAGATCATCCTTAAGGCGTCTTCAGTTGGCGCATTGGAGGCAGCAAGACGGGAGATCGAGTCTATCGGTGTAGAGGGAATTAAGGTCGAGTTCATCCGCAGTGGTGTTGGTCCAATTTCAGAAGGAGATGTACTTCTAGCCTCAAGCATTACTGAAGAGTGTTTGGTAGTTGGTTTTGGTGTTAGGGCAGACAATAAGACTTCCCGGCTTGCTGAGAGAGATGGGGTAGCAATTCTTACCTATGACATTATCTATGATCTGCTAGCTGAAATTGAGCACGCTCTGAAGGGTATGCTGGCTCCTGAGTACGAAGAGGAGCAAATTGGTGAGGCCGAAGTGCGTGAAGTGTTCAAGATACCAGACGGTGTTGTTGCTGGATGCTATGTCAAGGATGGGAAGGTTACACGAAATGCCAATGTGCGGGTCCTGCGCGATGGTAAGGAGGAATTTGTAGGGGAGATACTGTCACTGCACAGGTTCGCAGAAAACGTGCGCGAGGTGCAGACTGGGCGTGAGTGTGGTATTCGTATTAAGAATTTCGATGAGGTGCTGTCGGGCGATCGTCTGTTGGTTTTCTCGCTGAAAGAAGTGGAAAGATAAACCTAGACCTTCTCAAAAGATATCGGGCAATTCCCTGCATTACCGTTAGATAGGAAGGTAGTGATGAGTGAAGGTCATGGCAAAGCCAAAACGCGCGAAGAGATCAAGCGAGAGCTATCAACTATAGTTGAGTTCGAATCGCGTGATCCAGTTATCCAAGCTGCTTTTCCTACAGTAATGGACGTCAAGCTTTCCATTGATGCTCGCTATGCTAAGGTGTACATTGCAGTGGGGACGGCTGGTGTTGATAAGGCTACGGTCATGGAGGCATTCTCCCGTGATCGTGGCTTCTTTCGCACACAGCTTGCCAAGCGCTTGACTAGCCGTTACACACCGCAGCTGGAATTCCTCTTAGATGAGACCGTAGAATGGGCACTACGATTAGAAAAGTTGCTCCAAGACGAGGATGATGAGTTTCCATCTCCTTAAGCAGGCTGTGCTGGAGCCTTTTCAAAAGCCTTACTTGCTTTTATGGGCTCTTACCTCTAGCGGATTGCTTTACCTTCTAAACTTGCAGGCGAGCATTTACGATATCGGTAATCCTCACTGGGTGTTCACAATGGCTGGTATGATTCTTCTCTCTCCTTTCTTTAACGGTGGTTTTATCTTTCTGTTACGGGCGGGATACTCCGGTCAAAGGCTTCCACTGGCTACAGCAATTAAACAAGTCTTACCAGCTTATGGTTCGTTGGTTCTGGGAGAGTTGCTAGTGAACATCATTGTTGGGCTTGGAGCCATTTTGTTTGTTTTCCCAGGCATATACTTTGGCTTACGTTTGATATTCTACAAGCAGGAGATGCTTATTGCTGGCGCGAGGGGGATTGCGGCACTTAAGATGAGCATCGTCCGAACTAGTATATCAGGAAGAAACCAGGTGTTATTTCTTTATCTATCCATAGCCTATCTTCCAGCGGCTTTGTCTACCGTTGTTGCGTTCTTTTTCCCGATGAACTCACTGTGGGATGCTTTAGCGATACTTTCCTCAGCCCTTGTCTTTGCCTGGTCCAATATATTGGTTACCAGAATCTACCTACAGTTAAGCGAAAAAGATCCTCTGGACGCAGTTATGTAAGTGCAAGCATGATCAGGCGAAGCAATTTGCACACCCTAAAATTGATCAGCCTTGAGAAGAGGGATAACCACATTCGATAAGGTGTTTTTGTGCGGTAAGCGATTTCTACTCTAGCTCCTTGCGTAGCGTCTTGCTGACTGGGTATAGTCAGCTTGCCATGAGCAGCAATTACCGTATCGATGTAGAGAGGATCTTTAGACACCATCCCTATGCGAGGGAGATACTTAATCGTCTAAACAAAGCTGGTCACGAAGTCTTCTTGATTGGCGGTGTTGTACGTGATGCTTTACGCTCGATGATTGATTCATCAATACCGTTCTCTCCTCGGGAAGTTGATATTGCTACATCTGCGATGCCAGATGAAGTCCGTGTTCTGTTTCCAGAAAGGAAGATTCTTGGAGTAGGCGAGGAGTTCGGCGTGTTAGTCATTGCTGCAGCGGACGGGCAGCAATATGAAGTTGCTACCTTTCGTAACGAGGCTGATTACGATGGACGCTGGCCGAACCAAGTTCAGTTGGTGCGTGACTTAGCTGGTGATGTGAATCGCCGCGATCTGACCATAAACGGGCTTGCGGCTACGATGGAAGGTGTTGTTATTGATCTGGTAGGTGGAATCAAGGATCTTAAGTCCGGCTGTATTCGGGCAATTGGTGACCCTAACCTGCGTTTTTCTGAAGATTATCTAAGGATGCTCAGAACAGTGCGCTTCGCTTGTCGAGTGAGTGGGCAGATTGATCCAGCAACAGCGCGGGCGATAGCGGATAACGCCGCTAGGATCAAGTCTATTTCTTGGGAAAGAATACGAGACGAACTGCTGTCAACCCTGAGTACCGCTGCTGCAGCGCGCGGGATTGAGCTTCTAGATCAGCTTGGATTGCTCGCACATATCCTTCCTGAGGTTACGGCAATGAAGGGAGTGCAGCAACCGGAGGAGTATCACCCCGAAGGAGATGTGTACGTCCACACGATGCTGGCTATGCAAATCTCCGATGCCTTTGTTCAGGATCCATTGGTTAAGCTGGCGATCCTTCTACACGATATTGGAAAACCCAAGGCGCTAGTTCGCAATGATGGTTTAAATATGGGAGGGCACGATTCAATCGGAGCACGTATGACACGTCGAATTGGCACGCGATTGAGGCTGAGCAGACGCGATATAGCCCGTCTGGTTTTCTTAGTCAAGAACCATATGCGGATTGCTGATTTCCCTAAGATGGGACGGGGCAAACAGGTCCGCTTCATGAGTGAGGGTATAGAGGATAGGACAGATTACGATTACGAAAATTTAAGGATAATGCCTCTTCGAAATCGCTATCCTCTATTTTTCGATCTTCTGCAAGTACTTATAGCTGATTGCGAGGCCTGCGCGCATAAGGCATCGGGCTGGGCTCCGGTACTCAAGGAAACTCTACTTGTGGTCGATCACATGGAGCGGGTGTGTGACCTTAAGAAGGCACGCTCGTTGGTGAATGGACACGTCCTCATCGAGATGGGGGCTGCACCTGGCCCTCTCCTAGGAAGGGCATTGGAGATGGTTCACGATCGTATTTTGGCTGGCGAAATCAGCACTCGGCCAGAGGCTATCCGAGAAGCAATGGCTCTTCTCTCACGCGATGCAAAGGTGAAGGAGGACCTTCACGAATAGGACACGCGGCCTGTTGATGGAATGCTCAGTTTGCTAATCTGTATCCAAGAAAAATTACAAAAGAGGAGTTTGCCGGCGAGGATTTCTTGCCATCCATTATGGGCATTTCACTCTCGATTAGTAACGACCTTGATCTAGGACTTGAGGATGTTATTGGAAAGTGTATCGCGATCCTTGGAATACGTGGATCAGGAAAATCAAACACAGCGGGTGTGATATTCGAAGAGCTACTACGCAATAACTATCCTCTATCGATAATAGATATAGATGGTGAATACTTCGGATTAAAGGAAAAATACGAGATCTTAGTTGTAGGGCGTGGGGAAGGGGTGGAAATAGAGGTTGATGTGGACTGCGCTGAGGAAATTGCCCAGATAAGCATGGAGAAGAATGTTCCTGTGGTGGTGGATCTTTCTGGGTTTCTTTCCGACGAACGGACCGCGTTCTTACAGGAATACTTAACCTCGCTTTGGAACCTTGCTGGAAAGCTGCGACATCCATACATCATTGGGATCGAGGAGGCGCATGAGTTCATCCCTCAAGGGGTTAAAACCGATCTGAAGGAAATAATCGCACGTGTAGCGCTCCGTGGTCGGAAACGTGGACTAGGCGCGATCGTTGTTTCTCAACGGAGTGCAAAAGTAGATAAAGACGTTCTCAGCCAAGCGGGCATGCTTTTCCTTCACCGCGTGGTGCATGAAGTCGATATGCGTGTCTATTCCGAGCTGCTTCCGTGGAGAAAGGCTGAGACAAAGGAAATTATCACGGCTCTTTCCACTGGTGAGTGTGTTTATGTTAATGGAGATACTGTTTTGCCTATCTACGTGCGCGAGCGAGAGACGTTTCATGCAGGGTTTACTCCCTCACTAGAGGTCGTTGTTACCCCACAGCTTAAGCAAGTAAGCCAAGCCATTATCGAGGCAATTGAACATGCGAAACAGGGGAAGAACAAGGTGAGCAGGATTGATCAACTGGAGGAACAGCTTGCACACCTGGAATCTGAAGCCACGAAAAAGGATGAGACGATTGCGCGATTGGAGGGGATAGCCAGGACCTTGGGATACATCAAGGTTGAGGTTCCCCAGCAAACATACCCTGAGGTGCAAAACATAAGCAAGGCTATTGTTCACTCTGTGGAGCATCCTGGTGACGATAATCATCCAAGAGCAACCCGCGTGTCAGAAAACCAGCTGGTAGCTACCGATGAAAACCGCCCTTCAGGCTTGCCTGAAGGGGTAATTGAGATTGATATGCCCTATACTGATCCTGTCAGATTGAGTGATAATGACAGCGAAAATAACCTACCGAACGCTGTTGTTAGTCAAATTGACCGTATAGTGGCACGGGCTGCGCGCAAAGGCATCCTGCACAGAAAAATACTATCTTTTGTGGTAGGACATTATCCAATATCCTATTCCGTGGATCAGATTGCTGCTTGGACAAACTGCGCGCGAGGGGTGATCGAAAACGAT
>JAGYNL010000270.1 GCA_018399865.1 Candidatus Bipolaricaulota bacterium
CCACATGTTCAGTCGGATAGAGGCGTAAAATTTGAGAGCACGTCCTCCAGAAGTTGTGGTCGAGGGGCCGAAGCGACTGCCGCTGATCATTGAACGAAGCTGGTTGGTAAATACGACTATTGTTTTCGACTGAGAGATCGCTCCAGACAACTTGCGCATAGCCTGGCTCATCAGCCTGGCCTGCAAACCTACCTGAGAATCACCCATCTGACCTTCTATTTCAGCTGTGGGCACCAGGGCCGCCACGGAGTCAATCACTATAATGTCGACTGCCCCGCTGCGGGTAAGCTGTTCTGTGATTTCCAGCGCTTGTTCACCTGAATTTGGTTGCGAAAGCAGGATGTGATCGAGATCGACGCCCAGGGCGCGCGTATACTTTGGGTCAATCGCATGTTCTGCATCAATAAATGCAGCTGTTCCGTCTCGCTTCTGCACTTCAGCGATCATATGCAGAGCCAGTGTGGTTTTACCACTAGACTCAGCGCCAAAGATCTCAATAATCCTGCCACGAGGCATGCCTCCTACGCCAAGCGCAATATCTAGGGCAAGCGAACCTGTAGAGATAGTCTCTACTTCCAACACTTGCGATCCAGCCCCGAGCCACATAATAGCTCCATCCCCGTATGCTTTCTTGATTTGCTTCAGCGTGCTCTCAAGTACCTCTTGTTTACCCATTTGACGTGCCCCCCTGGTTCTCATCTTAGCGGTATTCTATGTAATTTGTACGGCAAGCGCAAAAAAATGCCTGCCAGAGGGGACGTGATATAGTGATGTGTGATGAGTGAAGTGTAACGGGTACAGGATTAAGGAGCAGGGGGTAAGGATCAGGCGAATCAACGTGGTACACCAGGTACCACGCTACAAAACATCGTGTACCTGTAGCGTTGGAGCTGCCTGCCCTGTGAAATTGAGACCTTCTGATTCATTTCACTGGGGGTCTGCAACGTTGTGCTGTTATGCGGACACGTTCAACGTGGCAGGCAGAGTAGTTAAACGCTAGGTCAATGGAGTAGGATGCCATGCCGATAAGTACGACGCTGTGTCACTTGGAAACGTTGGGATATGATAAGTCAGCTTTCGGTAGTGAGTATCCAATCAGCAATTCGGCGACGGATACGGTTTAGGCGTTCATTTGATAATTCACCGATCGCACCAACCAGAAGTTCGGCATTAGCTACAGCTAAGCGTCCTACCCTTATAGCGCTTGACTGCTTCAGACCAGTGGGTGGAAAATCATGGTCTTCTCCCCTTATAAGCTCATCGAAACCCGGGATCGCATGTTGCAACTGGCCCGAGATCATTGCCACAAGCCAATCTGGGTAATCTCCCTTCAGGCGGGCAAGCAGAAGGACCGGACGCAACTTACCTTTGTCCAGATTCGATTGTGGAAACCTGAGCAGGGCCAACTGTCCGGGCTTCATTGCCAGCGTTCCTTAAGGTCAGTTTCGGAGTAGCTGATTTCCGGTTCAAGCTGTTGGCCTGCCTCGCGCAGCGAAAATTGGCTCCAGCTAATGTCTTCTTCTCGGATACGCCTGTGAAGTAGGTAGCGTGCGAAGTCATAGACTTGATCTCTTAGATCCTCGGGTATTTCTTGGATTAGTTTTTCTAGCGGTACTCCTACTGTCACATTGATCACCTCTATCCAGATTCTAGCAACCCGGGGCAGACGATGCACACCAGAGACTGGCAAGCAAATCGATATAGCAACAAATGCAACGTGGCAGGCAAGCTGCGCACGCTACGAAAAATCGTATCGGTCATATCTTATGTAGCGTTCCACCTTGTGTGGGACGTTGCGCTTTTATGCCACAATACATCTCAACGTGGCAGGCAAGCTGCGCACGCTACAACAGCAAGAGGCGCGTTTCTACAGCCATTGCTGTTGGAGTTTGTCAAGGCTGTCGCAGGCAATCGCTTGGCGTATCTGCTGCATCAACCTTACTAGAAAACGAAGGTTGTGTATGGTTGCCAATCTGTAAAAGGAGAATTCTCCGGCCCGGCAAAGGTGACGAAGATAGGCGCGAGAGTGTTGCTGGCAGGTGAAGCAGTCACACGTTTCGTCTATCGGGCGTGGGTCGTCTCGGAAGCGGGTGTTTCTCAAGTTGATTCTGTGTCTTGGCTCACCTTTGAGAAATACTGTGCCATTTCTGGCAATACGTGTTGCGGCTGCGCAATCGAAGGTATCTATGCCACGCCTTACACCGTCAAAGATGTCCTCTATTTCTCCAATCCCCAGTAAGTGACGCGGTTTGTCATTTGGCAAAAGAGGGATGGTCCAATCGAGCACATTGTGCATTTCCTGCTTTGACTTGCCCAGAGATCCACCAATGGCAAACCCACCAAAGGGCATGCTTCCGATTACCGAAGCGCTCTTTGTTCGCAGGTCCTGGTATGCTCCCCCTTGCACGATCCCATACAAAATTTGCTCGGGGTTAGGCAAATCGTCGAATTGTCCTTGCTTGTTGAAGGCAGAAAGTGAGCGTTCTGCCCAGCGATGGGTACGCTCCATGGCATTCTTGGTGTACTTGTAATCATGAAGTGGGGAAGTGCATTCGTCTAGAACTAGTATGATGTCTGCGCCCAGTTTTCGCTGAATCTGAATTACCCCTTCTGGAGAAAAGAATTGGTTTGATCCATCAATGATTGATCGAAAGAGGGCTCCTTGTTCAGTAAGTTTGACTAAGGAATTTCCTTGGCGGTAATGATTAGGCGTACGGGGTCTTTCTTCATCGGGGAAGATGGATGCAACTTTTCCCACTCCGTGTTCCTTGCCTGCTCCTAGGCTAAATACCTGAAAGCCACCAGAATCAGTCATTGTTGGCCCTGTCCAACCAGAGAAGCTGTGAAGACCGCCGAGTTTACCGATGACATCTTCACCCGGGCGCAGATGAAGGTGGTATGTGTTGGAGATAACTATTTGCAGGCCAACGTCTTTAATGGCTTGTGGTTCCACGGCTTTTACTGAGGCACGAGTGGCCACAGCAACAAAAGCAGGAGTGGATACTGTGCCATGCGCAGTTACGAGCGTCCCTGCCCGGGCTTTTGAGCTCTTATGCTGATGGTCTATTTGGAACATGTTTCTAAGCTTAGCATGGCCAGTAGGATCGATCTACTCCTTTTGTTGGTTCGAAACATTACAAAAACCAGCAAGC
>JAGYNL010000271.1 GCA_018399865.1 Candidatus Bipolaricaulota bacterium
GGCAGGCAAGCTGCGCACGCTACAAACCAACTCCATGCAACGTGACAGGCCCCAGTGGAGTAAGACTCCACGGGGCACGCAAGCTACCAGGCTACGTCAACGCTAGAAAGATGACTCAAGGAATTCGGGCAGCTCTTCCAGACTATGAATGTCGCCACCCTGATCATACCGAGAGATACTTATTGGGGTCAGGCCCGCTGCCCTCGCCGCGCCTATGTCCTCAGGCCTGTCTCCTACATAGTAACCAATCTTGCCTTGTAGGCGCTTCATCATTTCCAGTAGCATCTCTGGTGCTGGTTTAGCAGATCTCAGTGAAGCCAGAGTGTTGCCGCGGCCTAGCCAGACCCCGAATAGGCTGTCCAAGGAGAAATACTCGATAATGCGATCAACGACCAGTTGAGGAGAGTTGGACACAACGCCTAAAGGATGTTTCTTTCTCAGTTTCCTTAGTACATCCACATCTGGAAAGAGCTGAATCTTTCCCTGGTCCAAAGCAGCAAGCTTGTAGCTAACGTAATTCTCGTCGCGGTGTTTCCAAAACAATTCCGGGTCAGTAACTCCAAAGTTTTTGCACACTTCATTAGAATTATCGCGCATGCTAGTGATGTATAAGCAGCGTATGTTCTCTTTAGTTGGCTCGATACCAAAATCAACAAGCGTGCGAGCGAAAGAATCATGAAACCATGTGTCTCCCGGACGATCCGAGTCAATGATGACCCCATCCATGTCAAAGCCAATGACAGTTGTCATCAACTACTCTCCGATTTTTCAATATTTAAGCCGTGTTGCCTTAAGCCAGTCAAGAACGGACCGACAGGAACACATGTTTCCTGAGGTATCGCGCCGCGCATGGTGATCTCTCCATGAGCAATCATCAGGGCTATCTGTGCGATGGGAAACCCGGTAGTTCGCATCATCGCCGAGAGGCCGGTGGATTCGTCGTAGTTGTCGATCATTTCGTATTTTATCTCACGCGGCTTCCCACCGATCTTTCCACGTGCGCTAACCCGCATCAGGACAACATCGGGATCGCCAAAAGACAAATGCTGAAGCAATAGGTTCACAGCTAGCAGGCGAGGGACAATGTCCACGCCGTCTACCTGCTGTGGTTGGCTATCAAAGAATCCAAGATCTGACATTGCCTTAACCTTATCCAGATGGCCAGGATAGCGAATGGTTTTGTACTCTAGGTCGTTGACTTGTCCATGCAGTGTCAGAGGCAAGGTCGAACTGCCGCCAGATGTGTGAAATGCCTCCAGTTTTTCGTACGGAGAGGGAAATGAAATCTCTTCAAGCTCACTAAGCGATGGGACACTAACTACATCTCCGTTTCGTAGCACCGTTGAGGGTTCCATGTATTCGTTGATCAGCCCATGCGGGGAAAAGACAATCTGATACCCAAGGGGGCCTTGCGGATGCTGCGGTAGGCCACCCACCCGGATTGACACACTGATTGCTTCATCGAGTTGTTCAACCGCTGACATAGCAAGTATGTTCACCAGTCCAGGCGCGAGACCGCAATCAGGAATGATGGTTACTCCAGCAGCTTGTGCTTGCTCATCCAGGGCTAACTCGCCAGCTACAATCCTGTTGTTACCTCCAAGATCGCAAAAAGAAACGCCGCTTTCAAGTGCCGCCTGCGCTAGATTAAGGTTGAAAAAGTAAGGGACAGCGCTTATAGCAACGTCTGCCCCTTCCATTGCCTCCCGAACCGCGCGCGGTGCGCTGACATCTAGTCTGCGGGGTACAATTCTAGAGTCTCGAAGACGCTCAGCTATCGCTTGCGCACGAGAGACATCCCGATCAGCAACAATGACTTGCTCGACTTCTTTATCCGAAGCAACGTAGTGACAGATAGCTTGCCCCATCATCCCTGTACCAATAATGATCAACTTCATTACCATTCCTCCTTTATCATCTGCTCGAAACCCTCGCGTATCTCCCGTGGCCATTCATCCAAACTCCAAGAAAGTCCGCTGGATGTCAGGCAGAGATCGGCAATAAGCCTGGCACTTGTTTCATGGTCTGTGGTTACCATAAAAGCAAACGCTCCGATCTCTTCAAGTTGCATGGTATGTGGGTTATCGGGGTTCACAAATCCACCCGAGGCCGTCCCGGAAGCAGCTCCTCTCAGACATAGTGTCTCATCCTGGAGACTTAGCAAAATATAAAGGGTGCCTTTGCCTACTGGTGCAGACTGAGAAGAAAAGTCAATTCCATCAGGTGAGATCTCAATCGCCCCATATAAGACGACATCTTCTCCTGAATCAAGAGATCCTCTCGACGTGAAGATCGCCCACCCACTGCCAATCAGGGTATCGGTATTGCCAATAGCCTTGCCACTGAGCGTTCCGGCAGGGTTCAACTTGGAGACCACATCTCCAATGGCGAGATCAGCGTAAAGGCAAATACTTCCAAATATGTCGCTAGTTACCTCTGTTCCACGAAACCAAAGCACTGCCGACGCAGCAAAGTCACCATTTCCGCAAAGACTTGCCTGTGCCAAACCTTTTTCTGAAGGCTCTTCCTGCGCTAGGGTTATATCAGCATATACAAAACACATTCCAACAACGACCAGCACGAATACTACGGGTATGCGTTTCACAGCCTCTCCTTTGTCCATCTAGTAATAAAGGAAGTATACCAGGGAAGGGATAGTTGTTTAAGGGAAACGACCTATTTGAAGCGGCAATTACTCCGCCCTTGTCTAGAATACGTCCGATTGGTATCTTTGGGGCAGCTTGCAATATTGAGTACCAAAAAACTCAAAGGCAGCAGAGGAGAATTGCAATGGCCAAAATCGCCACGCGCCTAATTGGCAAAAAGCAACTTGTAGTTGTGCGTGGGGACATCACGAAACAAGATACTGAAGCCATTGTTAATGCTGCTAACTCTGGGCTTCGAGGTGGAGGAGGGGTTGATGGCGCAATCCACCGCGCAGCAGGAAGTGTTATCGATAGCGAGTGCAAAGCCTATATTGCAGAGCATGGTAAGCTGCCTGCAGGTAAGGCAATGTGGACTAGCGGAGGAAATCTGTTAGCAAAGTACGTCATCCATACCGTGGGCCCAGTGTATGAAACCGATGAAAAATCTCAACCGGTTCTTAGAAATGCATATCGAGAATCGCTGCGCGTTGCAGAAAACCTCGGCCTTGAGAGCATTTCGTTTCCAGCCATCAGCGCGGGCGTATACGGATATCCTTTAGATAGAGCGGCAGAAGTAGCGCTGAGCACGATTGATGACTGCCTAAGAAACGAAACAACCTCACTAAAGCTTGTGAAGATGGTCTGTTTCACGAATTCTTCCTACGAAGCATTCCGTAAGACACTAGACAATCTAGACAAGATTGCAGGCACGAAATAGAAATGAACGTGGTAGGGAAAACCTTAACGTGGCAGGCCTGTCTGCGTGCGGACACGCACAGGCAGGCAAGCTGCGCACACTACAACACACCGGTTGTGTAGCGTTGCACCTGGCGTGCAACGTTGCGATTTTAATTTTCTGTAGCGTTGGAGCTAGTCTCCGACGTTGCGGGTTTAAGGCCATGAATGATGACGTGGCAAAGGATCCAACGTGGTGGTAGGGAAAACCTTAACGTGGCAGGCCCCAGTGGAGTAGTGCTCCACGGGGCAAGCAAGCTGCGCACGCTACAACACACCGGTTGTGTAGCGTTGCACCTGGTGGTGTGCAACGTTGGGGGGGCTGTGCAGACCTGGTTTGCCGTTATAATCAGCAGGATTTCTTCAGAAGAAACCTGCAGAGATGATCGATGCTAGGAGTTCTACATGGCGCTATCAGGCAGGTTTCTTGTAGGAGCAGATGATGAGCCAAAATATAGATAGATACGGCCGCTGGATAACCTACTTACGCATTTCGGTGACCGACCGATGCAATTTCCGTTGCATCTATTGCATGCCCGCCTCTGGTGTAAATTCACTTTCTCACACTGAGATTCTGCGTTACGAGGAGATTATTCGAGTTGCACGAGCTGCAGCTACGTTAGGGATTTCAAAGATCCGCCTTACCGGCGGGGAACCCCTAGTACGAGATGGATTGGTCAATCTTGTCCACGGTCTTTCACATATCGCCGGAATTAACGAGATCACACTAACAACCAACGGAGTTCTCCTTCCCCTATATGCTAAGGAGCTCGCTCATGCCGGTGTGGCGCGGGTAAACATCAGTCTCGACACGTTGCGCTCGGACCGCTTTCACCAGATAACCCGCGTGGGACATTTGGAGGAAACGCTTGCTGGAATCAAAGCGGCACAGGATGCCGGCCTGACCCCAATAAAGCTAAATGCAGTGATTATGCGAGGGATAAACGATGACGAAGTTGCTAGTTTGGCCGCCATGTCAAGGCAAGGCTTTCAGGTACGTTTTATCGAATGGATGCCCATTGGAAACGTGGATCAGGATTTTGAATCTCGCTTCATCTCTGCAGATGAGGTTCGCACTATTATAGAGGAGTCTATGGGCCCGTTGTTGCTGCTCCGACAAGAAGGGCCGTCGCGAGTGTACAGGCTTCCGGAGACCACTGGAGATAATGGGCAAGTGGGCTTTATCTCAACTTTTAGTAGCCCATTCTGTGCTACTTGCAACAGGATACGATTGACGGCCGACGGGAAGATCCGCCCTTGCCTGCTCTCACCAATAGAGATAGATATGAAGGGGCCACTACGCGCAGGAGCAACCAGCAAAGATATTGAGAAGTTGCTGGTACTAGCAATAGGTAAAAAACCTCTTGCCCACGGTCTGGCAAAGGAGAGCCCGCACGACCGTGCGATGTCCCAAATAGGAGGTTGACATGTCTCCAGAAGAATTGACACACATGGACAAGGAAGGGCGCGTGCGCATGGTTGACGTGAGCTCTAAGCCTGAAACGATGCGCTCCGCAACTGCCCGAGGAAGAATCACAATGTCCTCATCCACATGCCAGATGATTGCGGATAACAAGCTAAAAAAGGGCAACGTTCTTACTACAGCTCAAATAGCCGGAATCATGGCAGCAAAGCAGACCAGCAAACTAATCCCGCTTTGTCATCCTATTGCATTAACTGATGTTCAGGTAAGGTTTTCCGTGCATACTGAGCTCGGCTCAATCGATATCGAGGCGACCGCAAAGTGCAAAGCCAGCACAGGGGTAGAGATGGAGGCATTGACAGCTGTATCAGTAGCTGCTTTAACAATCTACGACATGGCCAAAGCTGTGGAACGAACAATGAAGATAGAAGAGATACGCTTGGTTAAAAAGAGCGGAGGAAGAAGTGGAACCTTCTCGCGAGAAGGAGAATACGATGAGTTTCAAAAAGAAAAGTAGCGCGATCAGCCTGCTTGGCCTTAAACATGGGTCTCCGGAAAAGAAAGCAGGCAAGCTTTTAGTATCCGGCAGATGTGGCCTTATGCAACCAAAGGGCAGTATAGCAGCAAGCCATTTGATGTCCACGACTATCTTTTGCTCCCTTATCGTTTTGAGATGGTAACTTGTGGAGTTGAGTTGGGATGGATGCTGGTAAGAACGTACCACGAAGAGCACGAAGCACACGAAGAATGGAGTTCGATGAGTTATCAAATCGGGTTATTGGTTGTGCGATTGAGGTACACCGGCAACTGGGCCCAGGATTATTGGAATCAACCTATGAACAGTGTCTTGCCCACGAGCTTAGACTGAATGGCATTCGATTTTTAAGTTGCAGCACCCGCAACCAGTTTGAGTACAAAGGCGTAAAGCTGGACTGTGGCTATCGCGTGGATCTGCTAGTAGAAGAAAAGCTCATAATCGAGTTGAAGAGTGTGGAGCAGATCAAAGGCATTCACGAGGCTTGGTTGTTGACCTACATGAAACTGGCGGGAGTAAAGACTGGACTCCTGATGAACTTCAAT
>JAGYNL010000272.1 GCA_018399865.1 Candidatus Bipolaricaulota bacterium
AGAGCTTGGTTACTCGCTTAAGGACGAAGGAGAACTTTGAGATGAGGCATAGGTGGGATAAGGAAAAGTTGGGTATGATGCGCCAGCATCGCAGGAGAGTGTTGGCAAATACAGCCATAGGCCTTATCATGCATGAGAAGATCGATACAACAACGGAGAAGGCAAAAGCAGGGCAGCGGTATGCTGAAAGGCTGATCACTTTGGCCCGAAGGGGTGACCTGCACGCACGTCGAATAGCCTTCTCCCGTTTGCAGGATAAACAAGCAGTAGATAAGCTCTTTTCCGAAATCGGCGAAAAGTACAAGGATCGAAACGGTGGATATACTCGTGTGGTAAAGCTAGGTCCACGAAGGGGAGACGGGGCTGAGCTTGCACGATTGATGCTTGTTTAGCAAGGCAAACCAGCAAATATTGAAGAGCGCTTTTTGTAAAGAGCGCAAAAATGAACAGTTTGCTTTCCTATTCTGTTTTTGGCTGTTGCAGCTTCTTAGATAACCGCTTTATCATATCTGTTGTCATAGTTTGCAGATCGTAGTATGGCTTCCAGTGCCATTCCTGGCGGGAAGCGCTGTCATCTATGGAGCGTGGCCAGCTGTCAGCAATGTTCTGTCTCTGGTCAGGCCTATATTGACAATTAAAATCGGGTATATGTTTCGCGATTTCGGCTGCAAGTTGGCCCGCAGAAAAGCTTATCCCAGACAAGTTAAAATCGCAGTGGTGAATGAGGCTTTCATATTCTGCTTCCATGAGTTGCATGGTTGCCCTTATGCAATCAGGCATGTACATCATTGGCAGAACCGTATCTTCTCTAACAAAGCATGTGTAATGGCCTTTCTCAATGGCATGGTAAAAGATCTCCACAGCATAATCGGTTGTTCCACCACCAGGTGGAGTCTCACTTGATATAATACCAGGATATCGTAATCCTCGTACGTCAAGATTGAAACGGTTCACGTAGTACTCGCCTAGGAGTTCGCCTGCCACCTTGGTGATGCCATAGATTGTTTTTGGCCTCAATGGTGGTGTTTGAGGAGCGAGATCATGAGGGGTCTCTGGCCCGAAGACCGCTATAGAACTTGGGGAGAATACCCGGCTAACATTTCTTTGACGAGCGGTCTCAAGTATGTTATGAAGGCCATTGATGTTGACTTGCCATGCCAATTGTGGTTTGTTCTCGCCAACAGTAGAGAGAATTGCTGCCATATGGTAGATGGTATCGATTTTGTAGTGATCCACGACGCTATCAACCTGATCCTTACTTGTTACATCTATCTGTTCCAAAGGCCCTTTTGCTAAGGTTTGGCTTTTTATGCTGCGGATATCGGTTGCGACGACGTTCTGCGATCCGTAACGTTTGCGAAGAGCTAAGGTGAGTTCTGAACCGATTTGTCCGAGGGCGCCTGTTACAAGGATTTTGTTCATTATGTTGTTTGTTACTCCCTTTTGTATCCCAAGCCTGTGAATTGTACGCCATCAACGGTGCAGACAGCAATACGCAGACTGCAAAAGCTCATTCCACATAGTGGGTGGTGGAGCCAGGGGAAGGTGTGTTTGACTGAGACAGACTACAAAGTTCAGTTCTTGTTAGGCTGAGAAACGGGTTGAAGGTGTCCTGCTTAAGATAGTGTTAATGATCGCTGTTAGCTAATTAGGCGGATTCAACTAGTAAGTGCAACTTTGGCACCCGAAGAAGAATCGGCACCCATCTGGCTGCTATAAGCTTTTGGGATAAAGGGGTCAGTCCCGCGTATTGACGCATTTTTCATCCAGCTGCGAACTTTGCCCATGGCCCGCCAACTGCGCACGGAATACAAGGGGGGCCACTTACCTGACCATGAATCGCGGCGACCGCGGTGATGGTCAAAGCCGTCGAGCCAACGAAAGGCAAGAAGCGCGTCACAGTTGTCCGGAACTACGATGTCGCCGCGGACGCCAAGAATCGCATCAGTCTGCGTGGAGCCAGAACCAAGTATTTCCATGTGATGGCTCTC
>JAGYNL010000273.1 GCA_018399865.1 Candidatus Bipolaricaulota bacterium
TCTAGCATTCGCCACTCAGGGCGATGATGAAGACAAGTCTCTTCTTGTCTATCGTACCGATTTCTTCCCACAGGGAGTGCAAATACTCAAATGAGCGCTTTGTACACCCTGGAAGTACGAACCCTACCCGCAATAGTATTCTGGAAATATGTCTGCCCCATCAACAAAGTGAATTTGCAAATGACCCAACACATGATTTAACACTTCTACCTTCACTACTGACAGAGCCTAGTTGGGTACAGAATATCAAAGGCCAATAGCGTTGCAATAAGCTGTTCGAAATGATCGGGTAATACTCACTCCGCTTAAGACTTGACAACTGGCCAATTACCTGTTTCACTAGCGGAAACCTGAGAGTGTTTTGAAAGAAACCCTCGACCCGAATAACAAGGAGGTAAGACATGGGAGGTTATTTGGCAATCCTTGCAGCCATTCCCGGCTTTTTTCTTAGTTCGTTCTTCCTTATGCTTTTCTCAAGGGTAATTGCTCCTCATTTCAATCAGGAGCCCCTTAGCTACACGATGGCTATGCTGATCAATATAGCCCTATGGATAGCAGTGGCGCCCCTTGCAGCAGTAACCCGTAAGAAAAGCGAGGATTAGGCCGTTCCGGAAAGAGAAGACCTTACATTTGGTCTTTTGTGAAACTAGTAACCACCTTCAAGCTAGGTTTGTTGCTTGAGCTTCCAGGAGTTGCCAATTCTACCAAGAGAGACTGTTCTCTTCATCCCTAGAGTTGCCTAGCCATAGAATGAAGTACCTATCTGTGATGTAGATTCCATTCCCGGCACACATGTCTATTCCTTCGCGCTTCTCTTTTTCCTGATCCAGATCCCCGGATAAAGGGTTATCAAAACAGGGACTATTTCCAGCCTTCCCAGCCACATTTGGAACATAAGGACAAGCTTTCCTATCGTGGGCATGGTGGCTGACGTGATACCTACAGACAATCCGACAGTTCCCTGCGCTGAAGCCGCCTCAAATAGGGAATCAGCAAAACTGTAACCTGTAAACATCAAAATAAGAGCTGACACAACCAGAATCCCCATGTAGAGCAGGACAAAACTGGACGCTAGTCGTAACGCCTGATCATCTATGTTTCTCTTCCCTGCTTTGATCGGAATCGCAGCCCCCTGAGGTAGTAGGACGCGTACCAGAAGCCACCTTGCTAAGCCAACTAGCACAATCAAACGAAAGATCTTGATTCCTCCAGCCGTGGAGCCCGTACAACCTCCTATAACCATCAAGATAATTGTGGTGAGCTTCGCACCGGCAGAAAGGCTGCCTTGATCAACAGTACTAAAGCCTGTTGTAGTGACAGCGCTGACTGCCTGGAACAAACCTGGTGAAATGCTTCTCAAGGAAGCGCCAAAAGAGAGAGCGAAAACCAGGCAACCAACTAGTGACAAAATAAGCAAGTAATATCCTTGGTGAAAAGCAAGTGATCGGTTAGCTTTTCTCTGTTTAAATTGGAACCAAAGCGAGAAGCTTATCGCGCCTGACCACATGAATATCACTGTTACCAGGGCAGTTACAACGCCTGAATAATGCCCAATTGAATCGATGAATGGAGAGAATCCGCCGGTTGACACGGTGGCGAGTGCGTGTAGCACCGCTTCAAATGGTCTCATACCTGCAGCCCAAAATGCCGCGAAACACAAGACTGTCAAAGCTAGATACACACGAAGTACAACCCGCGCCGTAGCAACGACGCTCCCCATTATGTTTTCCTCCCCAGATTCGCTCGAGTAGAGTTTCAATGCTGCGCCACCTGACCGAAGAAGGATAGCAAGTGACAATACCACTATACCTGCCCCTCCAATCCACTGAGAATAAGCGCGGAAGAATAGCAAGCTATTAGAAAGCTTGCTTACATCAACTACCGAAAGC
>JAGYNL010000274.1 GCA_018399865.1 Candidatus Bipolaricaulota bacterium
AGGAGCCATGGAGGCGGCCCGCTGTGGAGTAACTACATTGATTGATCACCATGCGAGCCCAGCAGCGGTCACTGGCAGCCTGCGAGCCATCAAGGATGCGGTAAACAGAGAAATCGGGCTTCGGGGTGTTTTTTGTTACGAGCTGTCTGACCGAGACGGTATGAGCGTTCGCGATGAAGGAATCAAGGAGAACCTCAAATTCATTTCAGAAAGTGATCCAAATGATGCTATGAGTGCATCCCTGTTTGGGTTACATGCTTCGTTTACCCTTTCTGATGAGAGCTTATCTAAGGTGTCCGAACAGATTCCGGATGGGGTGGGGATTCATATTCATGTTGCTGAAGGGCCAGAGGACGAACAACAGTGCCGGTCAGAGCATGGAATCAGTATTATTGAACGCCTAAATAAATTCGGGCTTCTAAGGGATAGATCACTATTGGTTCACTGCCTGCACGTTGATGAGTTGGAAAAGGATCTAATTGCGGGCAGCAAGGCGATGGTCGTGCATAATCCACTGTCCAACATGAACAACGCTGTGGGCATATTTGATATGGAAGGGTTCCTTAAGCGCGGAATTGTTGTGGGATTAGGGACAGATGGACTGGGAGAGAATATGCTTTCTGCTCTATTCACCGCTGGTATCTTGCAGAAAGTATCAACGCGAAACTCTCAAGCGGCTGGTTTTGATGATCTAAAGATGATCCTGTTTGACAACAATCCCAAGATTGCTTCACTGCTGCTTGGCGTGCAGCTTGGACGAATTGCTCCCGGATACAAGGCTGACATTGCCCTGTTTAAATATAACCCACCAACACCAATCGATGGCGGAAACATCCTCGGCCATTTGCTATTCGGGATAGCGGTGCACGATCTGCGTGTATCCAATCTAATAGTTGGTGGAAAAGAAGTGATCAAACAAGGGGAATTCGCACAATTGGACGAGGTCAAAGTCTATTCAGAAGCACGTCGAGTTGCAGATAAGCTATGGGCTAGGATTGGGTAAGGTGAAGAATGTCAGATAAGCTAAGAGTTCAGTCTTTTTCAGAGCTGCTATCTTCAATTCTTCAGGAATACCAGTATAACCAGGCTATCTTTGGAATTCACAAGTCCTTGTTTTACATCCCAAAACCCAGCAGTCCTTACGCTACGCGTATGTTTGGAAACTACTTAGAAACCCCAGTAGGGCCAGCCGCTGGACCGCATACACAGCTAGCTAGAAATATTGTCTCATCTTGGCTTTCCGGAGGGCGATTCATTGAGCTGAAGACGGTTCAGATAAAAGATGAGCTAATCATTCCTCGCCCATGCATTGATGTTGCGGATGAGGGTTATAACGTTGAATGGTCACAGGAGCTTAAACTTGAGGACTCATTGCATGAATATATCAACGCCTGGGTAATCATACATATCCTGCGTCGTCTTCTAGGTTTTGAGGAAAAGACGCCCTTTGGAACCATATTCAATATGAGTGTTGGCTATGATCTAAATGGGATAAAGCAACTTCGTATGGTAGAGTTTATGGACAAGATGGTAGATGCTTCGAAGGAGATATCAGCTATTAAGAAACAACTGGCTGATAGGTGGCCCCAGTACAGTGACATCGACATACCAACTTGCCTGACAAACAATGTAACCCTTTCTACAATGCACGGTTGTCCCCCTGATGAGATTGAACAAATCGCTCGCTACCTCCTCGAAGAGCGCGGTTTAAATACTATTGTTAAGTTAAATCCTACCTTACTCGGTAAGGACGAAGTACTGTCTATCCTACATCAAGAGCTTGGGTATTCTGAGATGGAAATTCCAGATCCTGTATTTGATAACGACCTGCAATATGATCGAGCGGTTGAATTAATCAAGGATATGAAAAAGCTGGCAGAAGCTCATGGTTTGTTCTTCGGAGTGAAGCTCAGCAACACCCTAGCTATGGCGAACCGCCGTGGCATCCTACCCGGCGATGAGCTGTACATGTCTGGGCGAGCTCTTTACCCGATTACTATGACTCTTTTCTACAAGCTCATGCGCGAATTTGAAGGCGATCTGAATGTCTCCTATGCCGGCGGTGCTGATGCGCTGAACGTTGTTGATATCTTATCCAGCGGTGCGTGTCCCGTAACTTGTGCTTCCGAGCTGTTAAAGCCAGGTGGGTACTCTCGCCTTCTCCAGTTTGTGGAGTCTATTGAAAATGCCATGAACGCGGAAGGGGCAGGAAGCCTTAAGGATATGGCGCTAGGAAAGCTTGATAAACTTGAGAAGGCCGTATCAGCTGCGCGGACTCATAGTCGTTTTAAGAGATCTTATCACATAAATGGGCTTCCTAAGCTGAGCTCCAAGCTGGAGATGTTTGATTGCATTACGGCTCCCTGCAGCGTTTCTTGCCCAGCGGGTCAAGATGTGCCGGATTATGCTTGGTTGATCGCACATGGCCAATATGACCAAGCCCTATCTACCATCTTGGCTACAAATCCTCTTCCTGGGATCACTGGCTACATCTGCACACATGTGTGCCAGACCAAGTGTACCCGCAATGATTACGATGAATCGGTAGCTATTCGTAGCCTCAAACGGTATGCAGTGGAACATGGGAAGGCGAACGTTACTCCCATCAGCCGGAGTGATACTAAGGTGGCAATCATTGGAGCTGGTCCATCTGGTCTTTCCGCGGCTTATTTCCTGGCACGTAGTGGGGTGGATGTAACCATATTTGAGGCCAAGAATAGGATAGGCGGTATGCCGGCTATTGCTCCCGAATTTAGGCTTCCTCAAGAGATCATTGATGAGGACGTAGAGCGGATCCAGAACTTGGGCGTGAGGATAGAGATAAATCATCCTATCAAGACTGCGCCTGAAAATCTTCTTAAAAAGGGGTTTTCAGCAGTTTATGTGGCAAGCGGTTTTCAGCATGATGCCACCTTAGATATCGAAGGATTATCCGGACAGCGAATCTACACCGCTATTAATATGTTGGAGCGTGTGCGAACAGGCGAGAAGGTGGACTTAGGTAGCCACATTCTTGTAATCGGCGGGGGAAATACGGCTATGGACGCGGCGCGAACCGCGGCCCGCATTTCCGGTGTACCTACAACTGTAATTTATCGTCGCACGAGGGCAGAGATGCCCGCTGATGCTGAGGAAATCGATGATCTGATTATTGAAGGCAACGAGATTGAAGAGCTACTTAGCCCGGTCCGAGTAATCCGTGAAGAGGGAAACATAGTTGCTCTAAGATGCGTGCGTAATAGGCTTGGAGAGGAGGGTGAAGATAAGAGGCCCAAACCGATACCAATCGAGGGAAGCGAGATAGATATACCTGCTGATACCCTGATTATTGCAATTGGACAGCGAGCTGATCTTGTTTTTCTTGATGAGAGCAAAGTATCTCTAGCCAACAAGGGCCGGATTGCTGTGCAAGAAAAAACGGGCGCTACAGAGGTTGACCGTATATATGCTGGAGGTGACGTGACGCGCGGGCCTGCTACGATTATTGAAGCTGTAGCTGACGGTCAGAGTGCAGCAAGAGCTATATGCTCAGAATTGGGCCTTGATTACAAAGATCTCCAAGTGCAGCACCCTAAGTTTTCACAGCAAGATATTCTTGATATCAAACGTGCCCGTGCGCGCAAGGTGGAGGGGATAGATTCGCGCGTTCTTGCCTCCAATAATAGGAAGGGGTTCGAGCTTGTAGAGGAGGGTTTTACTGAGGAACAAGCGCGTGCTGAAGCATCTAGGTGTCTACAATGCTCCACGGTCTGCGACAAGTGCGTTGATGTATGTCCAAATCGGGCAAACTATAGTTATGATATTACCCCCTTCGAGGTGTTGCTGCCGATCTTAAGGTGCATCCATGGGAAGGTTGAAATAGTAAAGAAGGAGCCATTCCGACTTCATCAGAGAAGGCAGGTGCTGCACGTGGATGACTTCTGCAATAAGTGTGGGGTCTGTGAGACATTTTGTGTGCACAGTGGTAACCCAGAGCGCGATAAACCAAGGCTTTTCCTTGACGAAATGGAATTTCAACAACAAGACAATAATGCTTTTCACCTTTGTGGAAGCATGATTCGCTCTCGCGATCAGGGTCATGAATCGTCTTTGGCTATGAACGAAGATAAGCTTGAATATGAGGACGAGTGGGTAAGTGTGACCTTTTCATCTGCGCTGGAAGTTCGAGACATGCGTGTAAAGCACGAGTTCACGGGCGAAAGATCGTTAAAGCATATCGGGGCAATGGTGACTCTATTGCGCGGGGTAACCAAGGCATTTCCGTTCTTAGCGCAATGCTGAGCTGCCAGTAAGGAGGATATGAGATGGGGCAGGTGAAGGCGCTTCGTTGTATAACGTGTGGAAAAGAATACTCGCCAGACGAGATTGAGTATACATGCCCAATATGTGGGCCGCGTCGCGGGACCCTTGAGGTTATCTATGAATACCAGCGTCTTTACAAAGTCCTCAACAAAGATTCTCTAGCTCGCAATCACGAGTGCTCTATGTGGAGGTACCTTCCGCTGCTTCCAATAGAGGACCGTCGTTTTGTTCAACCGCTTCGTGTTGGTTATACCCCTGTTTATTCCTTTCCGAAACTTGCGAGGGAATACGGGCTTAAATCCTTGTACATAAAGGATGACGGTCAGAATCCCACCGCCTCCTACAAGGACCGTGCTAGTTCGGTAGTTGTCATTAAGGCGCAGGAGAAGCGAAAGGCGGTTGTAACAGCGGCATCTACCGGGAATGCTGCTAGCTCACTGGCTGGTTTTTCCGCGGCCACAGAGCTGCAGACCGTTATTTTTGTTCCCCGCAGTGCGCCTGAGGCAAAAGTGACACAGCTCCTCATTTATGGAGCTAAGGTCTTTTTGGTCAATGGTTCTTATGATGTTGCTTACGACCTTGCTGCAGAAGCATCAGAGGAGTTTGGCTGGTATAACCGATCAGCGGCGGTTAATCCGTATCTGGTAGAAGGGAAAAAGACGGGGGCTTTAGAGCTTGCTGAGCAGTTGTCATGGAATATGCCTGATGTTGTCTTTGTGGGGGTTGGCGATGGTTCAGTTATAAGTGGTATTTGTAAGGGTTTTGACGAATTGAAGACGCTAGAGATTATCGACTCGGTTCCCAGTGTAATTGGAGTACAGGCAGAGGGTTCCGCGCCGATCGCCGAAGCTTTTGCTAACTACGATGGTAGGAAAGTTGAGATCAAGGACATCCAAGCAGAAACCGTCGCAGACAGCATTTGCGTAGGCAAACCACGTGATATTGTTAAGGCAGTGAAGTATGTATACGCAAACGGTGGCTACTTCATTACCGTAAGTGACAAAGCAATAACAAATGCTATCTCCATCATGGCTAGAAGGACAGGGGTTTTCCCCGAACCAGCAGGCGCAGCTCCTTTTGCTGGAGTACTGAAGGAATCATCAAAAGGAGAGCTCGCTGGGAAAGCGGTGGCAGTGATGGTCACTGGAAATGGACTTAAGGATATCAACACCGCCCGACGTGTTGCTGGCACTGCAATTGAAATTGAGCCTTCTCTTGCGGCAGTAAAGGAACATATATGAAGATTCGTTTTACAATAAATGGTAGACCTGTAGAGCGGAATGTCAGTGCAAGTCAACGTCTATTGGATCTTATTCGTGATGACCTTGAATTGACTGGCACTAAGGAAGGATGTGGCGAGGGAGAGTGTGGTGCCTGCACAGTGCTTGTAGACGGTGACGCGGTTGCTTCTTGCCTTGTGCTTGCCCCACAAGTTGATGGTAAGGAAGTTTTGACAGTGGAAGGACTGGCCCATCAAGGCAAGCTACATCCGATTCAGCGTGCGTTTGTTGAGAAAGGTGCCGTGCAATGTGGATTCTGCACTCCCGGCTTTATCATGTCGACCTACGCGCTCTTGATCAAAAATACAGACCCTAGCGATGAGGAAATCATGCTTGCTTTAGAAGGGAATCTTTGTCGCTGCACCGGGTATGCCAAGATCCTGGATGCAGTTCACTATGCGGTGGAGCTAATGCGACGGGAAAGCGTTGAGCAGCTGTCGACAAATTGAGGCGATCATTCTAGCGGCCGGTAAGGGCGAGAGAATGGGGACGATCAAACCGCTTATTGATATTGATGGTGAACCAGCGTTGGAGCGAGTGATTGAAACGCTTCGTTCTGCTTGTGTGGACCGGATAATAGTGGTCTTAGGATACAAAGCCAAAGATATCGTGGGAATGGCTGATCTATCTGATTGTGAAATAGCCATCAATGCCAACTATGAGAAGGGAATGGGAACCTCGCTTGCCTTGGGAGCAAGAATGGTATCTAGCGATTGCCTAGGGTTCTTGGTCTGCCATGCAGATATGCCATACATTAAGGAAAAGACGGTGAGGAAGGTCTTGGACATGGCAAGAACTGGGGCTAGAATTGTGGCGCCGGTCTACCAAGGAACGCGAGGTTTTCCGGTCTATCTGAGAATTGATTGTATGCCAGACCTGATTGAAACTCTTAAGGGAGATATTGGTGCTCGCAATTACATCTTGGAACATGTAAGTGATCTTGAGTTAGTGCAGGTGGGCGATCCTGGAGCGATTATAGATGTTGATCAGCCTGAGGATGTGATAGGATACGAACTATGACAAACTATGTAAAGATAAAAACATTAGCAGAATTGATGGAGCAACTTCAAGATCCACGCGCCCAGCTAGTGTGTGGGGGCACTGATCTCATAGTCAAGATGCGTTCGGGATTTGTCAACCCGCAGTTGTTACTTGATATATCAGAGACAGATGGGCTCTGTGAAATCGAGCAAGAAAGTGGTCACATAACCATAGGAGCGGCGACAAAAATAAGTGAAGTACTAGCAAGTGAGCTTGTAGCTGAGAATCTACCGCTACTGCGGAAGGTTCTGCTGACAGTGGGGTCGACTCAGATAAGGAATAGAGCCACCCTGGGAGGAAACCTGATAAACGCCTCACCGGCCGCGGATAGCGCCATACCGTTGTTGCTTTATGAAGCAAGTGCAAATATTGCAGGTTTAGACGGAGATAGAAGAATATTGGTTGAGGACTTGCTTCTAGGCCCAGGGAAGACCGCGCTACAAAGAGGTGAATTTGTAACAAACCTGTGTATTCCTTTACCTAAGACCGTTTTTAGGTCATTCTTTCATAAAGTAGGCAAGCGGAAGGCGATGATTATTGCCATTGCGTCACTTGGGGCACTGGCCAAGGTGCAAGAGGGCACCATCCAGGAGATTCGCCTGGCTGCGGGATCTGTGGCCGCCTGTCCCATTAGAATTAGGGGGTTGGAAGAAGAGCTTACTGGCAGTGTGATTACTAGAAAGTTGGTTGAGCGAGCGAGGGACATAGCGGTAGAGTCTGTGTCTCCTATTGATGACGTACGGGCAAGCTCTTCTTACCGCCGTGAGGTAATTGGTGAGCTTGTTGCTCGCGTGCTGAACATGGCAGCAAACGACTAGCATTTGGAAGGTGGTTTCTTGTATCTTAAGTATAGGAGGTATCTCGATGAAAACATGGCGCTTGTTGTTAATTTGCGTGCTCCTTCTCACTGTGGTCGTGGCTGGCGGTTGTTTCCTTTTTCCCAATCACGAGCCAGTTGCATCTTTCACTGCGACCCGTGGCGAGAATCCTAGCGACCCCCAAGATCAGCTTTTAGTTAGGCTTGACGCATCTGATTCGACAGATCCTGACGGAGATACGATAGTAAAATACATGTGGGCGTTCAGCGAGGATGGTGTTCAGCAAGTTGAGCCGCATGCAACGACCATGACTGTGTACGAGCCGGTTCTTTTAGTGAAGTACGAGGTTGAGGTGCTAAGTGATGAGGTCACGCTCGTAGTTGTTGATTCCAGGAATGCGATGTCCGATCCCGTAGTTAAAGAAATATCAGTTCCTGTACCGGAGTAGGCCAGCTTAAAGCTTCTTACGAAGAAAGACCAGCGAGCCTAACTCTTCAAAACCGAATCGGTGATAAATACGAAGTACAGGGTTGTCGCTGGTAATATCCAGTAGTAGGCCGGTCCTTCCCCAATCGCGGGCCTGTTTCTCACATTCGGAAAGCAAAGAGCGCGCGACACCGTGACCACGAAATGCTTCATCTACAGCCAAATAAAGAAGATGTACAGTTTCATTTGCCTGCGGAAAGACAAAGCCCCGAGTGTCGTCGTTCATGTCCTTACATAAGGCAAAACCGATAAGATCGTTCTTCACTTGGGCAACGAACGCTGCCCATCCGGGCAGCGATATCCGCCCGCGAACCCAGTTGGCTCCTTCTTGGGCATCTATTCCTCGCCAGAGCGTGGTGGACATTGGCTTAAAAAGCTGGGACAGCTCAACCACCGCATCCGCGTCATCGGCTTCCATTCTGCGAATCTTGTAAAATATCCGAGTCATCTGTTCATCCATCCCTGCTATCAGAATTTGTCCAACCATTAAATGCCGAATTAGTTAGGAAGTCAAGGTGCTTCACTGCTCGCTTGAAGCAGAGCCAGAAGCAATACGTTGCCTGTAGAAGAATTGCTTTCAGGGCGCGGTACTTCCTGAATTTGCAGAAGTACTATCTGATTAACCATCGTATGGGCGGGATTCTTCTCCGCAGGCTATAAGCTAAGGATTCATAGTAATTATCCGGCATTCTTATCGCGGAGTATGTGTAAAATGCCTTTTCGAGCCTGGTCCTAGATTCTGCTCGTAGTGTCCGCTTGCCCAAACGCTATCATGTTGGTATCTTTGTTGGAAAATCAGGAGGCATCAATGTCGAATCTCCATATAATCAGGCACCCATTGATTCAAGATAAGCTTACCCGACTACGGGACATAAATACGATGAATCATAACTTCAGGCTATTGTTAGAAGAACTGACGGCGTTTATGGTGTACGAGATAACGCGCGACTACCCGCTAAGGCGTGAATCAGTTGTAACCCCATTGGAGAAGACCACCGGAATGGTGCTTGATACCCCGGTGATATTAGTTCCTATCCTAAGGGCTGGAACAGGAATGTTAAGAGGGGTGCTTGACCTGATACCTACGGCCAAGGTAGGACATATAGGACTTTACCGTAATCCTGAGACATTGAAACCCGTGGAGTACTATGCCAAGTTGCCAAAGAGCCTTGGTCAAGCGCAAGTCATTCTTGTTGATCCGATGCTTGCTACAGGCGGGAGCGCGATAGCTGCCATTGATATTATTAAGAAGGCGGGAGCGAGCAAGATTCAGTTTCTGTGTCTTGTTGCAGCTCCGGAAGGCGTGGGAGCTTTGTCCGCGGCTCATAGCGATGTGCCCATTTATGCAGCAGCATTAGACCGCCAGTTGGATGAACACGGCTATATCCTTCCCGGTCTGGGGGATGCTGGTGATAGGGTGTTTGGAACCTGTTCATGAAAGGCTTACAGTAACAAAAGTCACATTCATTTACGACAAAAGTCCGTCTGCTAGTCTTTGACAGTCCTTGTAAGGATTCGTGCTTGCATCTACGCTTACCGAGTTATGAGACGTTGGCTAAGAATATGGCGGATGATCACATTGATAGTCTGCCTGTCAGTTGCGTCATCCTTGTCAGCTTATTGTTCTGTTAAGGTGGAAATACTCTCTTCGTTAAAAGATCTTGCGCCAGGGGAGTTTGTCACCCACGTTTTTTCTGTAACTAATGATAGTACAAGCGCAGATACGTTCGATCTCGTATTCACGATTCCCGATGATTGGCAACTTCTAGGAGCACTGACAACGCTCTTACTTGATCCAAGCGAGCAACAAACACTCTTCGTAACGGTAATGGTCGCATCAAACGCTCCTGCGGGAGAGTATGAAGTAACCTTGATGGCAACATCGCAGAACGATCCCACAAAGCGCAGCACAGCTAGCGGAAGGATTAATGTTTCCCCGGTCAACGAACTGGAGCTAGTCTTGCCTGATCCCCAGAGCGCTCAGCCTGGCGCTGCGATGAGCTACGAATTTGTAATTATCAATCGCGGAAATGCCCAGGATACGGTGAACATTGAAGCTAGTTCAGCAGAGGGTTTCCCTATCAGTATTTCGAAGTCCAGAGTCAGTTTGGCTCCACAAGAGCGCAGCGCGGTCACCTTGACAATAGATATCCCTATTGACGCGGACGCAGGGCGTGATCTGCTTTCTCTTTCAGTTTATTCGCAGCTTTACACCGGGGTGAGGAAGGACGAAACAGTGTTTATTACGGTCCTGCCGGCTCCGCCAGAGGCAATTGGCGGAACTCTGATGCAAGAGCTTCCGGCCCGCCTGCGCGTTTGGTTTGGTCAGGACGTGTTCACAGGCGAGCTGGATAGTGGCATCTCTTTTTCGATATCTGGGGGCGTTCTTGATGGATACTTCTCTTCCTATCTGAGTTTCTCTTCGGTATTCGGTCCAGATGTCCTGGATCTCAGTTATTTCTACATTTCTTATCGGCTTAGCCCAGGTATTTATATGATTGGAGATGTCTATCAGAGGATAACCAAGCTTCTTAGCCTTTATGGTCGTGGAGGCAGTGTTGTGATCGACGATGATTACTATGGACTTAGTTTTATCGCTGGTGGTTCCCCCGATGAGACCCGAGCAGCTATAGGCTTGGAGGTGGGGCCTTCCGTCTGCCGTTTTGGTATAGCACACCTGGAGAAAAGAACCGAGTCATCACATCAGATAGTGTGGAGTCTGACAGGACAAGCTGAGCCTATTGACGATTGGACGATGGGTATAGAAGGGGCGCTGGGAAAGGATGGCAAACTTTCCAGCAGTGCTTTCTTCTTCGACACAGGAATTGACTCTGGATCTTACTATTTTGAAGGACAGCTCTTCTCTGTTGGTTCATATTTCCCCGGTTTGCGCAGTGATTTAGCTGGAATAAGCGTCTCCCAGCGAATAACGTTGAGTGCGTTTTCTTTTGCTGCCTCAATGAGTCATGACTGGGATAATCTGAGTCATGATCCATCTTTTACAAGGACAATCAGCGATGAGTTGGGAGTAAACATATCGGCAAGGCCAATTGAAGACGGGCCAACTCTCAACTCTATTGTAGAGTTTTCCTGGGCAAGGGATCCACAAATGAATAAGGAGAATGATGTTCGCCGCACCTTGTTCGTAGAGGTTCGTAACCTAGAAGACGTACTTCCTTACTCGCTTTCTGGTAAAGTAAATGATCAGCTAGATCACATAACTAAAATGTGTTATCGAACTCTTACCTTCAGTGAGGGTGTTGGATTAGCCATCCAGGACATTGACATCTTTGTCAAATTGACGCACACGAAGAGCTTAGAGCTGGAAACATCCCTGGTTATCTCTGGCGGGACAGTTGTAGACATAAGCTGTCGTGCAGGCGGCTCACTGCATTCAGGATCTATTGGGTTCACAAACGACGAGGATGAGTTTAAGCTCAGGGCCAGCATCAGCGCCGAGATTATAGAGAATTTTGACCTCGATTTAAGCACCGTAATGGGATGGAATAGGGCTGACGCTACCGCTGCTACATTCAGTTGGAATGCAGCTTTTAGCTGGCAATTTGATTTACCTGTTCCATTTTTGGTTACAAAATCGCGAGTTAACGGCCATGTCTTTGTAGACAATAATTCAAATGGCAAATTGGACCAGACAGACTCACCGCTAGAAGGGGTTGTGGTCTCGATAGACAGGATTGATGTATCAACTGACGCCGATGGTTGGTACCGGTTTCCACCGCTTGAACCCGGAACCTATATGCTTGATCTGAGTCATCTGCCGCTAAATGCTCGTTTTGTCTCCAAGCCTACGGTTTACCTGAGCGCTGGAATGACCAAAGATGTCGAGATACCTCTTACCCCCGTTAGCTTTATTGAAGGCGTACTGTTCAATGATTCGGACAAGGATGGAGTTTCCTCAGAAGCTGAAGGTGGATTCTCACAGGTGAGAATAACTCTTGCTGATGAGCACGGCAATCAGATTGACTCATACACTGGTGCACAAGGCAGGTTCTCTTGGAGTGATATCGTGCCAGGAAAGTACGTAGTAACAGTTGATTCATCAAGCTTACCGGACCGATTTGTATTCACTACAAAGGAAACGGTGACTTTGAATGTCACAAGCCAACATCAACCCATAATCGAATTTGGAGGGTTTATCAAGCCTAGGGAGGTTGTAATCACCTTCCAGCCGCCAACAGCAGACTTCTATTTCTTACCTAGCCAGCCACAGGCAGGTGAGGTAGTGACCTTCGATGGCTCCGATTCATTCGACTTTGATGGAGAGGTAGTTGCTTACTCCTGGGACTTCGACTCAGATGGAAAACCTGATGCCGAAAACGCCATTGCGCAGATCAGTTTTGCCACTAGTGGGTCACATGACGTGACCTTGACCATAACTGACAATGATGGTAACACGGATTCTATTACCTATACCATTGAAGTAAAATAGCGCACTTAGATCTGGGTAAGTAGGTTAAGCTGTCGGGGGACGTTTAGGTTTGTGAACGACGCAAGGTCGGGATCGAAAAGCCTTACTTCCTTTTCAGGTATTGTACACAATTCTAGATCCTTATAGATGGCCGTAAGCTTCAATGTGCCTTGATTTATCGCTTGTTGGATAGCCGGTATCGCAGTTCTCCGATAGCTAGCACACAAAGGTTCATAATAGCCGTTAACAATTGGAACACAAGCATCTACCTTGCCAGACATAGTTAGCATATGCCTGACAAGCGAAGCTTTAACAAATGGCATGTCACAAGCAACAACAAAAGATAGACTGGTTTTGGCGGCCATAAGGCCACTGAAAAGACCAATAAGTGGGCTACGTACATCATAGAGATCTTGTATGACGCGTACGTGCTGCATAGAAAGCGGAAGACTAGATCCCACTATCAGAGTTTCCAAAAACAACCAGGAAAGGTTTGAAACAAGGTGCTGGATCACTGTATCTCCGTGGGGGGTATAAAGTAGGTGCTTCGGCCTGCCCATACGGCTTGACTCACCACCGGCAAGTATGATAAGGGTTGCTCTGTCTATCATTCTAGGATTCGCTCCACGTGCGAATAGATATTGAGCCTCTTTCCTCTTACAAATCCACACAGGCTTATCCCTAGCTTGCGTGCGAGATCAACGGCTTGACATGTAGGGGCAGAGACACATCCCACAATCGGGATACCGCAGCGAGCAATCTTTTTCAACATCCTCTCTGTTAACCTAGAAGAAAGAAAAATTAGACTGCTTTTGAAGTCCAGACCCAATTTAAGGGCTTCTCCAATTGCTTTATCTAACGCACAGCTGCGGCTGATGTCCTCCACAAATACTGCCTGTGCGCTGGCATCAAAGAGGTAAACTACATGGGTCCCGCCGGTCTGTTGAAAGATCTCAGCGCGTTGATGTGCCGTTGTGGCTGTTTCAAAGATCTTCTGTTTGGAAATCGTGAAATCGTTAGAGATGGGGATAAGATCGTGGAATAGGCTGATGGGTTTGAGGGCTACCTTAATTTGGGGACCTTGTTGCTGGTATGAGCAAACATCGTTGACTGCATTGAGCATTCCTTCGGAAAACATATAGCCATAGGCCAATTCGCGAAGCCTACCTGGCGAGCAGGCTGTTGAGAGAACCTCCTTATTGTCGATGAATAACTCAACGGGCTGTTCTACAACAACAAGATCCTCTACTACTTCACGTCGATTACCAGATAGACGGTCTACTGTTCTTTTTGCTGTACTATCCATCTTGAAGGACAGTGTGGCTGCAAGCTAACCTCACAGCCACACTGTTTGTATTTATTAAGATTTCTTCTGATCCTTCAGATACACTATCCAATACAAGGTAGCAACGAAGAAAGCTCCACCAATGATATTTCCCAGTGTCACTGGGATCAGGTTTATTACCATTCCTCCGATCGTTAGGTGGGAAAGGTTATCGGCAAGCCCGGCGGCGGAGACGATCGCCGTCTGTCCCTTAAGCAACAGACCCATAGGGATAAAAAACATGTTGGCAATACTGTGCTCAAATCCGCTGGCAACGAAGCTCATTATGGGGAAGAAGATAGCCCATACTTTGCCGATAACTGTGTTTGCTGATACAGCCATCCACACAGCCAGACATACTAGCCAGTTGCACAATATGCCGCGTGTTAACCCCTCCACGAAGGTAAGGTTGACTTTGCCGTTAGCAATAGCCAGCGCCTTAGCTCCAACAAGACCATCACCTGTTTTCCATAACCCGGTCCAATACATCAGCAATACAAGCAGTAGGGAACCAGCCAGGTTGGCAAAATAGACGATAAACCAGCTCCTTGCCAACCGTCTAACGCTAACTTGGCGGTCGAGCACGGAGAGGAAGATTAGGTTGTTTCCGGTGAATAACTCTGCTCCGGCAATTACAACCAGCATAAGACCAACACTGAACACGGCACCGCCGATCAATTTGGCCATCCCCGCGCCAACAAAAGCCGCCATATCGTGTGTTACCATAATCATAAGCTGAGCCCCGAAACCAATATATACTCCGGCAAACATACCCAGAATCGCCATCTTCAGTGCGCTTGCCTGGGTTTTTGTCACACATACCGAGCGAGTCAGTGTGTCAGCTATTGTGGCTGGATTTTTGCAACTAAAATCGACCATCGTGAAACCTCCTTACTGATTCATTTGTGCTAGGGTTTACTGAGCTGACAGGCGGCAACCTTAAGTTCTGGGATCTTCGCTGTGGGGTCCAGAACATCGTTGGTAAGCCTGTTTGCTGCTGCCTCAGCGAAGTGAAACGGCGCGAATACCGATCCTTCCGCCACCCTTTCCGTTATTCTTGCTGTGGTTGTGATCTCGCCGCGTCGGGTGGAGATCCTCACTGGCCCCTCATCCTCTAGGCCCAGTCGGTGGGCGTCACTTGGGTGAATCTCTGCATAAGCTTTGTTCACAAAGGCGTTTAGTGCTTCCGAGCGCCGACTCATGGTTCCAGTGTGATAATGGAACAGGATTCGCCCGGTCGAAAGAATGAACGGATAATTGTCGTCTGGCAACTCTGCTGGTGGAATGAAGTCAACAGGATGAAACTTGCCTAAACCACGACTGAAGCTTCCCTTGTGTAAGTACACTGTTCCAGGATGATCAACGCTTGTGCATGGCCATTGTAGACCATCTGGGACGAGTCGGTTATGGTTAATTCCTCCATAGATTGGAGTGTTGGTCGCGATTTCATCCATGATCTCAGCGGCATTGTTGTAACTCATGTGATAGTCGAATAATTCAGCTAGCTTACAGATAATCTCCCAGTCGGGTAGTGAATCCCCTGGGGCATCGATGACTTTGCGTAGCAGTAACACGCGCCGTTCAGTGTTTGTGAATGTCCCCTCTTTCTCTGCAAATGAAGCAGCTGGTAGAACAACGTCAGCAAGCTTAGCTGTGTCACTCAAGAAAATATCACTTACAACAAGGAATTCGAGATTGCGCAGGGCTTTCTCTACATGGTTTAGGTTTGGGTCCGATACCATGGGATTTTCTCCCATGATCACTAGTCCCTTTACCTTGCCTTGCGCGGCAGCGTTCATTATCTCCACAACAGTTAAGCCAGCATTGGTGGGAAGCTTCACCTGCCAAGCCTTTTCGAACTTTTCCTGAATAGCAGGATCGCTAACTTTCTGGTAGCCTGAGTAGACATTCGGAAGAGCTCCCAGATCGCACGCACCTTGCACGTTATTTTGGCCACGCAGTGGGTTCACCCCTGTGGCCCATTTACCTATGTTACCAGTAATCATTGCCAAGTTTGCCGTAGAGAGTACGTTGTCCGTTCCTGTTGTATGCTGGGTAATTCCCATCGAGTAAATCAATGACGAGGCTGGCGCGGTCGCGTAGATCCTTGCTGCCTGTCTCAGCTTATCTGCCGGTATTCCAGTTATCTGTTCAACCTTCTCTGGTGTGTACTGCTCAACAACTTTCTTGAGATCCTCAAAACCCTCGGTGCGGTCATTAATAAACGCTTCGTCCTGCAATCCTTCACTTAGGATGACATTCATCATTCCATTCATCCAGGCAACATCGGTTCCATTAAGCTGCCTTAGCCACAATGTAGCATCCTTGACGAGGTCGATCCTGCGGGGATCTACGACGATCAGTTTCGCCCCATGCTGATGCACAGCCCTGCGGATAACAGCAGCAATCACTGGATGGGTCTCGGTTGTGTTAGAGCCAGTAACTAAGATGCATTTGGCATCTTCTAGTTCTGCAATTGAGTTCGTCATGGCGCCTGATCCAAAGGCTGCAGCAAGGCCGGCCACTGTAGAGGCATGGCATAACCGAGCGCAATGATCAACGTTGTTGGTTCCTATTGCGGCGCGCATGAACTTCTGAAAGAGGTAGTTTTCTTCATTTGTGCACTTGGCTGAAGCAAGCCCAGCAATGCTATCAGGGCCATGGTCGCGTCTTATTTTGAGAAGGTTTTCCTTGACTACAGATAGAGCTTCCTGCCACGTTGCTGGCTCTAGAACCCCATTTCGGCGGATAAGAGGAGTTCTCAGACGATCTTCATTGTTGATGTAGGTATGCCCAAAACGCCCCTTGATGCATGTGGAACCATAGTTAGGTACTGCGTCTGCGCCTTGCACCTTGACGATTCTGTTATCCTTGAACCACATCTCTAACTGGCATCCAACTCCGCAGTAAGAGCAGGTAGTCTGAATTTTCTCAACCTCCCAGGCTCGCGGAGCTTGTTGTGGTAGCTTGTCCACGATGGCACCAGTCGGACAAATCTGGATACACTCGCCGCATCCGTCGCACTCCGATTCTCCCCATACCCCAAAGCCAGCGCTGACAATGGTCTCTGCCCCGCGGTTAGCAAAACTCAGAACGCCCTTGCCTTGTATCTCTTGGCAGGCCTTGATACAGCGATTGCATACAATGCACTTCGATGAGTCATAAACGAGGACGGGGGAAGAAGTATCCTGCGCGGGAAGCACATGTTCGCGCGCGGCAAACTTTCGGCTGCGGTTGTCCAATCCGTACCGGTAAGCGAGATCTTGCAGCTCGCAGTTTCCCGCCGACTGGCAGGTCATGCAGTCACAGTTGTGCTCGGAGAGCAGAAGGTCTATAAGCATTCGCCGGGTCGATTCTAACTCCTTGTCGAATGCTGTTACCTTCATTCCGTCTGTTACCGTTACTGTACAGGCAGGGATCAACCCCGGTCGCCCTTCAATCTTCACTACACACAATCGGCATGATCCAGTCACGCTGATCTTTGGGTGGTAGCAGAGACCAGGTATGTCAAATCCTTTATCACGTGCCACTTGGAGTAGGTTTGCTCCCGCAGCGGCCTCAATTTTCTGGCCATCGATATAAATCTCTACGTTTGCCATCATAGATCCTCCCCTTTATGAACCCCAAGAGAATCACCGAAGTAGTGCGCGGCACTCTTCAGCATTGGATAGGGTGATTGCCCCAAAGGACAGAGGGATGTTTTCTGCATCACTCGTGCTGTCTCCAGCATAAGGTCTAGAATGCTGTCAGTTTTATCTTCAGTGGCCAGAAGCTCCTCCATCATCTCAACTAATCGAGCCGTGCCCACACGACAAGGAGAGCATTGACCGCAAGATTCGTGTCGAAAGAAACGAAGGATGTCCAGAATAAGTGAAGCTGGTTGGCACTCCTGGTCAAGAACGAGAACTGCTCCTGATCCGAGCACTGCTCCATGTGAGCAAAGGCTATCGTAATCCAAGGGTACATCAAGCATATCCTCCCCTAGGAAAACGCCTGCCGCCCCACCAACAAGGGCAACAAGGAATTGCTGTCCATCTGCTATCCCACCCCCAATTTCGTATATTAACTCACGGAGAGTAGTTCCTAGGGGAGCTTCTGCTACTCCAGTATTTGTTAGGGCTCCCGATAGCGGGTAGAGCTTGGTACCTGATGCAGAGCCGGCTCCCAATGAGCGGTAAGCATGGCTTCCATCTCTTACGATAATTGGCACATTTGCCAATGTTTCCACGTTATTGATGATGGTGGGTTTTCCAAACAGCCCGACGCTTGCTGGGTAAGGTGGACGCAGTCGCGGGAAGCCCCGTTTCCCCTCCATGGACTCAATTAGGGATGTTTCCTCGCCGCACACATAAGCTCCTGCACCACTATAGATCTCGATATCAAACGAGTAGGACGAACCAAGAATCTTATCTCCCAGATAATGTGCACCGCGCGCTTCTTTAAGAGCCTTCTTAAAACTGGCGATTGACTCAGCATACTCGCCACGGATATATATTAACCCCTTGCTGGCTCCCGCGGCATAACCAGAAAGAATCATTCCCTCTATCACCAAGTGGGGACAGGCTTCGAGGAGAAAGCGATCCTTAAAAGTGCCCGGCTCGCCTTCATCAGCATTGCAGACGAGGTATTTTGGTTCACCAGAGGCGCTTCGTGTAAATTCCCACTTTCGGCCAGTGGGAAAGCCGGCTCCTCCGCGGCCACGAAGTTCCGAGTCCTTAACTTCTTGAGTAACTTGCTCAGGGGTCATCTCCGCAAGTGCCATTTTGAGGCCTTGATAAACACCAGCAGCTTCTGCCTTGCTTAGCTCAATATTGTCGCAACTTTTCAGCAAGTGTCTCTTGCCAAGTATGGTCGGTAGCTGTTGTCGAGGTAAAACAGCGCCCTTTCCCCTAACTTGATCAAGAATATCTGCCAGATTATCGGGGTTCACCGCCGTGTACAATGCGTCATCCACTTCCATTACTGGCGGATTCGAGCATCCTCCAAGGCAACTAGATGCCTCAATTGTGAACTCCCCATCAGCAGTGGTCTGCCCAATATTTATTCCTAGTTCGTTTGTTAACCTTTTTAGAATGCTGTTGTGGCCATCAATCTGGCAGTTTGGTGATTGGCAAACGCGAATAATGTGTCGGCCTCGAGGCTTTTCACTAAGCATGGAATAGAAACTTGCGACCCCGTGAACGAATCCAGTGCTGACCTTGAGATCCTGAGCAAGCTGCGACATCGCGTCGCGAGAGATGTAGTTATTTTGTGAGCGCTTTTGTATCTCCAAGAGACGGTCAACTAGACCGGCAGTTGCAGATCTGTGCTCCAGTAAAACGACCTCTTTGGTCATGTTACCTCCTTGTGAAGTCCTAGCTGGCTCTTATGAAGCCAACTTTTGCTCGCTTTCCAAGACAACCCGCAAAAAACAAGTCTACTATTAGAAAAGATTAACAGTATGTGTGTCAAATTGGGTGAATAGAAGGGCAGTAATCTGCACACCTCCATGAAGCAGCCTCATTGCTTCTCCCGGTAGTAGCCACGTATGCAGATTGTCTTCATCCTGCACTCCTGTGTTACGGCTTGCATGCCTAGTCTTGTAAGCTTAGGCAAAAGTATACGCATCTCTTGCAGTCCTGCAAGGTCATATGCCAAACCCGGCATTTATGCACGCGATGGCTTTGCAATAATATACGGTTACGAGCAGGAATTATCAGGATTTTTTGGATAAGGCAGGTATGGGAAAACTTCTAAGGCAAAGTAATCACAAGCTTGAGTTTACTTGAAAGGATACGTAGGCCTTTTTTTGAGGTTCTCCGCTGTTTTAGGTGGGTAGTTGTGTGAAACACGCTGCCTCTAGTAGAGAGGTGACAGAGTGATGTGTTATGAGTGAAGGGGAATGAGGAGAGGATTAAGGATTATGGGGTAAGGATTAGGCTTTCTTGGCAGAAACAAACGTGGCAGACATCCCAACGTGGCAGACAAGCTGCTCACGCTACAACAGCATAAACCGGTTCGGATGTAGCGTTCCCCTAGCCTGGAACGTTGAGGTTTTGGCAAAATCAGTCCCGCAGAGGTGCGCAGATAACAATTAACGCATAGTTAACGCAAAAGAGACGGTAATCATTTCTCAGCGGCTGAAGCGAGCTCAGGAAGCTGGCGCGAGAAGCAGTTTTTTGTAGCAAAATCAACCTGTCCAATGCTCAGCTTTTAGCCTGTTTGGCGGGGATCAAACGCATCTCGTACACCATCGCCTAGGAAATTGAATGCAAATAGAGTAACTGATATAGCTATCGCTGGCCACAGAACAAGGTGAAAATGAGAGCGCATTCCAACGTACCCTTCGTTCAGCATTGCCCCCCAGCTGGGAGTAGGTGGATTTACTCCTAGACCAATAAAGCTTAGAAATGCCTCGTATAAAATGAACTGCGGGATCTGAAGTGCTTGTGACACGATGGCTGGCCCGAGTATATTGGGAAATATGTGGCGGAAGATGCGCCGTATAGCCGGCACTCCTATCGCTCGCGCTGCCTCCATGTACTCCTTCTCTCGCACTGACAATGTCATCCCTCTAATCAGTCGGGCCATTCCAAGCCAAGACGTTATCCCGATCCCAATGAAGATAAATAACATTCCCCCCATCGAGCGATCTAGGTTTGATAAGAATCCACGGAAAGTCCCGGGCTCTATCACACTGAAGGTTGATTTGAAGTATACCATCAAGAGAATGATTAGTAATAGAGTAGGGAAAGCGAACATGATATCCACAAATCGCATCATTATGTTGTCAGTCTTACCGCCCAAAAAGCCAGAAATCAGTCCGTAGCTTACACCAATAAGGAAACTTGTCAGTGCACCAACAAATGCTGCAGATAGGGAAACACGTGCCCCGTAGATAAGGCGGCTCAGTACATCTCTTCCCATGAAGTCGCATCCCATTATGTGTGACGCGTTTGGGGATAGGTAGTTATCACGGATATGACCTTCGGTGTAGCCATAAGGGGCTACCAAGTTAGCCCCAATGGCAACTACTACCAAGGCGATGACTATAAATCCCCCCACCAGTGCCGCTTTGTTGCGAACAAGGCGTCGCATTGCATCACGCCATAGGCTACGAGGCTTTGGTGTACGAACCTTTTCTGACCTTATTATTGCCCGTTCAGTGCGCACTTTTTTCAGCCTCCATTTTCTAGTTGTAGCGAATCCTTGGATCCAGAATACCGTAGGAAATATCAACTGCCATATTCATAAAGACCACTGCCACTGCGAAGATAAGCGTTGTGGCCATGATGACAGGATAATCGCGATTTGTTACACTGGTGACGTAGTATTTACCGATTCCAGGAACGGCAAAGATCCTTTCCACGATAATGGACCCGGTCATGATACCGGCAAATGCGGGTCCAGCTATTGTAGATACAGGAATTAGCGCGTTACGTAATGCATGCTTTAACATAACGGTCAAGCGCTTTACTCCCTTGGCGCGCGCAGTTTGAATATAGTCTTCTCTTATCACCTGTAGCATTGATGCCCTCGTCAAACGGGCGAAGCTTGCCATGTACGCTGTGCCAAGCGTGATTGCCGGGAGAACTATATGAAGTGGTGTCCCCCAAGTAGCAACAGGTAGCCAGTTAAGCTTTAGCGCAAATAGCCATATTAACAGGGGCCCGAGAGCCATGTTGGGAATGGATAATCCGAGCATAGAGATGCCCATGGATGAATAATCCGCCCAGGTGTTCTGTTTAACAGCGCTGATAACCCCCAGCGGGATACCTCCAAGCAAAGCAATAGCAAAGGCTACTGCTCCAAGGGTCGCTGTTACAGGCCACTGCTGTTCAAGGATGTCATTTACAGTTCGTGACTTATATGATATGGATGGACCAAGATCAAAGCGCAGAAATCCCCACATGTAGTCGATGTACTGCTTCCATAAAGGATCATCCAGGTGGTACTTAGCGTCCAGGTTATCAATTATAGCTTGAGGTAGAGCTTTCTCGGCATCAAATGGGCCGCCAGGGACTGAATGCATGAGAAGAAAAGTGATCATGGAGACAACGAAAATAACAGGAATCAACCATAAAAATCTTCTTACTACGAATTCAAACATTATGGTGCCCCCATTTATAAATAGGGCAGGGCCTTTGCCCTGCCCCATAATTCACATTTATCACTGTTTGCTAGTGCGGAAGGATATCCCACTGCTCCCAGTGCTCGCCACCTAGCGGTGCGAAAGTCCTAACTACGTACGGCTTTGTCAGGTTGACGATCGTATAGAAGTAGATCGGAGCTATTCCGGCATCCACATCGCAGAAAACCATCTCTGCAGCTTTGTATAGCTGTTCACGCAGAGTTGGATCGCTGGCTAACGCTGCTTGTTCTACAAGCATGTCAAATACTGGGTTGTTGTAGTTGGCATAGTTCGAACCCGACGATGAGTGGAATACCTCGTTCACCCAGTTGTTGGCGTCAGGATAATCAGCGCACCAACCCATTCGATAGATCTGAGGCGCATCTTCGCGACAGGTCTGAAGGTATACCTTCCACTCCTGGTTCACTATGTTAACCTTGACGTTTAGAGTATCGATGAAAGACTGGGCGACAAACTGCGCAATCTTGGCGTGCCCCTCGGAGGTGTTGTACATCAATGTAACCTCAGGGAAGCCCTCCGCATTCGGGTAACCAGCCGCAGCTAGGTAAGCCTTAGCCATTTCCGGATCGTAAGGATAGCCAATTCCCTCTGCAACGCCATCCACGTGTCCGAAGATTCCCGGGCAGGTGAACGTTTGCGCTGGCTTCTGCTCGCCTTTGAGGACATAGTCGATCAACGACTGCCGATCGATTGCCGAGGCGAATGCTTTTCGCACAAGCACGTTGTCAAACGGTGGTTTCTCGTTGTTGAACCCATAGTAGTACGTGCACAGATCAGGAGCAATAGTCAGTTCGTTGCTCAGAACAGGATCAGCCTTCACACGATCCATATCCTCAAGCGGAGGACTGGTGCTATCCAGCTGTCCGGCTTCGTACATCGTCATCGCTGTCGATGATTCCTCGATCATGTAACAGTAGATCTTGTCAATGTTGACCTTGTCTGCATCGTAGTAAGTATCACTCTTTACAAAGACGATGTGATCCTCGTGTACCCACTCAGCAAGCTCATATGGTCCATTGGTTACGATGTTCTCAGCTTCTGTCCATGCATCGCCGTACTCCTCCACCGTTGCTATTGGGAGCGGGCGTGCAACCCACATCCCAGCGATAGATGGGAAATATCCAGCAGGCTGTGTAAGGGTAAACTGTACAGTATAGTCGTCGAGGGCCTTCACTCCCACACCTTCGACAGTGCCACCTTCCTCGTTGTTGTACGCCTGCGCTCCCTCGATAACCCACAGCACGTAGGCATAGGACGATCCAGTGGCGGGGTCAAGTGTCCGCTTCACGCTGTACTCCACCTGGTGAGCAGTAACGGGCGTTCCGTCTGTCCAGACTGCGTCATCACGCATATAGAAGGTCCATACAAGACCATCTTCGGAGACTTCCCAACGTGTTGCAAGTTCTGGGATAACCGCCATGGTCTCGTCGTTGAAATCCGTGAGACCCAAGAACAAAGCCTGTTCCACCTGAATGGAAGTGGTATCCGTCGAGATATTTGGATCTAGAGACGGGGGCTCCGTATTTAGGTTCCAGTAAAGGACCTTTTCCTGACCAACAGCTAGGACGCCGATGACCAGGACTAAGATTAAACCAAGTAGCCATACTTTTTTCATCTTTTTCCTCCTTGACCGTCGGCCACCGCTTTGTAGGCGCGAAAACCGCCAATTACCTTCACGGTAGGCGCACGGCACTCCAAACTTTGCCTTTCGCGTGTTCCTAACACACGCGGAAGCCCTTTTCTTGATCTAGTGGACTAGCAAAGATAGTATAGCACGACTCCCTGAGGCAAGTCAACAATCTAAACCGCTCTGTGCGGTGCTTGACAGGGGAAACTGGAAACTTGTAGGATGTAAGCTATGCAAAAACCAAGATATTTCCTAATCGTTAACCTGATTGCAGGGCAGGGGCGGTGTAAGCAGATCTTCCCGTCGGTACAACGCCAGCTGGATAAAGATCACATTGACTATGATCTTCACTATACAAATGAGCCAGAAGAAGCAACCGACGTAGCCCGAATGGGAATTGAGTCTGGCTTTACTCATATTGTTGCCGTTGGAGGAGATGGTACTGTTAACGAAGTTGCCAATGGCGTTGTGGGCAGCAATGCCATCCTTGCTGTGATACCTGCTGGTACAGGCAACGATTTCATTCGCATGACCAACATTCCTCAAGATCACCGGCAGGCGGCCCATCTTCTGACTGATGGACGTGAAAGAATGATCGACATGGGACAAGTTGTTGGCAGTCGTTACTTCGTGAATGGCTTAGGAATTGGCATTGATGCCCAAGTTGCACAAGATGTTCTTAAGATGGACAGGTTAAGAGGCACATTTGCCTACCTATATGCTGCCATTAAAGAGGTATTTAGATTCAAGTCATTCCCGGTAGAACTGGCAGGGAGTAATTGGCATGAAGAGAAGCATTGTATTTCCTTGGGGTTTGCTAATGGGAAGTACTGTGGAGGAGGATTTAAGCTTGCTCCTTTAGCAGAGATAGATGATGGGAAAATTGATGTTGCGGCAGTCGGCGATTTCCCGAAACTAGAGCGGCTGATCCGCTTGCCACAAGCTAGAAAGGGCGAACATCTGAAGCTTGCCGGTGTCAGTTATCACCAGGATGTAAAGATAACGGTTTCATCGCAGGTAAAACTAATAGCCCATATAGATGGTGAACCTTACAAGCTTCCCTCGCAGGACTTCTCAGTGCAGGTTGTGCCAAATTCCCTACGAGTACTTGTCCCTTAGTTTGGCTCTTTGCTGTTGTAGCGTGAGGTGTAGCGTGCGTAGTTAATCTACCACGTTGACTTGTCTGCCACGTTGAAACAAATTGCCGTATAAAAGGCGAACGTTGGAGACCAGCTCCAGCGCTACATAAGAAGCGCTCTTGGATGTTTTGCTGTCGTAGCG
>JAGYNL010000275.1 GCA_018399865.1 Candidatus Bipolaricaulota bacterium
GCTAGATATAACCGAGCTTACCGATGAGGAATTTCCAGAAGAGCTATTCGATCCACAGCTTCTGCGAAGCCCTAGCCAATCCTCTTAGGAGTGATCTTTCTTAAAAAGTGACAGATTTGAGTGTAAGCCTTCATGTTGAGGGCAAAGGCTCCCTCTGGATCGTGCGCTTGGCTTCTTGAGACCTAGAGAGACCGTAACGTTTCTTTGGAGCTGGAGCTGATCCTGTAAGGGTTGACCAACTGCTGTTATTCGGTTTATACTGGAAAGTTAGCCAGAGTTAGGAGTTTCTGTAGCAGGGCTGACTGAATGTATTTAAACAGTCAACCAAAGCATGTCACGGGAGGCGTACATGGCTGCTGAGGGCAAAGATATCTCATCTTGGACCAAGCTCCACTATAGGTTATCCCGACTAGCACAGTTTTGTTCAAGAATTGTCAGCAGAAAACATCAGGAAGTTGCTCTGTCAATCCAGGATAAGGCTTCTTGTCTAGGCAAGCACCATGCCGCGACGCAGGATAGCTCAACGGAGAAGAAGGCCCCCCGTTATGGATTTGCCTTGGCGTGCCTTGCAAACGATATTATTAGCCCGCCATATTTTCGGTATGAGCTCTTAAACTTAGTTTGATGTCAGAAAGCCATGCTTGTGCCTGGCGAAAAGGAAAGGATTAGCATACGAAGTTGCCAAAAAAGCCAGTTGAGGGAGGTGATATGTGAAAAAGAAGGTTACAGGTTCCCTGATTAGAGAATGAAACAAAACTAAGGAGGTCAGAAATGAGGTTTAAGGGTGTGAAGGTTGTTATCCTGTTAGCTGCCTTGATAATTGTCTCTGTAGGTGTGGTCGCTCAGGACACGATCAAGATAGGGCTTTTTGTTCCTCTTACTGGCTATGCCGCAGCAGATGGTGCAAGCGCGTTTGCTGGTGCGCAGATTGCTGTTGACTTCATCAACGAAGCTGGTGGAATCAACGGGAAACTTGTAGAGCTTGTGTACTATGACGATGCTGGCAAAGCCGATGAAGCTTCCTCTATAGCCCGCAAGTTGATTGAGCGTGATCAGGTAGTAATTGGGGTTAGCGGGTCGTACAGCACCCCCACGCGTGCCGCTGCAGGTATATTCCAGTCTGCTGGGGTTCCCATGGTGGCTGCCTATGCTGTTCACCCCTCGATTCCTGCCACAGGTGACCTGATCTTCAGGGTAGGAATGGATGCTTCTATTGAAGGTTGGGCTGGAGCAGCGCTTGTAGTAAGGGAGCTTGGGGCAAAAGAAATAGCAGTATTGACCATAGACAACGACTTTGGCGTGTCTTTGGGTGACTTCTTTAAAGAAAAGGCGCGGGAGCTTGGAGGCGAGATTGTCTTCGAGAAGAAATATCCCTTGGGGGAGACGGAGTTTAGGGATGTTCTTGGAGCAATCAAGGAGAAGGATCCTGATGTTTTATGGGCTTCAGGTTACTACGCAGAAGCAGCGAATATTGTATCACAGGCAGAAGAGCTGGGGATACGATGCTGGATAATTGGACAAGAGGGTTACGACTCGCCGAAATTCATTGAGTTGTCCTCTGGCACATCTGCCTATGGCACTCTCATCGTCACTGACCTGAACAGGGATAGTGATAGGGATATAGTTCAGAAATTCCTAGTAGAGTACCGCAACAGGACTGGCGTCGATGCTGATATGGTTGGTGCTTCAACGTTTGATGCTGTACAAGTGGCAGCCTATGGTATCGAGCAGGGTGGGACCGAGGCAGCAGGCATCAGGGACGTGATCAGCTCCTTGACCAATTTTGAGAAAGCCGTCACTGGTCCGTTCTACCGATTTGTTCAGGGAAGAGTAGTTAAACCTCTTACAGTACAGATCATCAGAAACGGGGCTTTCCATTTCTTTATGGAGTTCACTGAAGAAGACATAATCACGCCACCGCCTTTGGAATAGTAAGAGACGCATTTGTGGGGGAAGCTACATGTGGCCTAGGCCGCTTGCAGCTTCCTCCTGGTTTGAGCATCTGTCTTTAGGCGTAAGGGAGCAAGCAGGTATGATTCAAGGTCTAGTTAATGCTATAGTACTTGGAAGTACATATGGTCTAATGGCTATCGGCTTAACGATGGTCTACGGGATGCTGAAGATTCTACACATTGCTCATGCGGGAGTGTATACGCTGGGAGCCTACGTGGGCCTGTATTCATTGCTTGCCTTCAGCAACAATTTTTGGCTTGCTTTGGTCTTGGCTATGGTAGCCACGGGCCTGGTTGGGGTGTTAATCTATCGGGGCTTATACTATTACATGCTTAAGCAGTCTCGGTTGATCCCCTTGATATCCAGTATTGGGCTTTTTATTGCTCTTCAGGAGCTTTATCGCTTGATAGCCGGGCCTTATCAGAAGTCATTTCCCGCCAAGCTGAGCTTTCCAAAGGTCGAAACTTCACTATTTTCACTTACCTCGAAGCAGACTCTTATCATTGTGCTTACAGCTTTCTTTATCTTAGTTTTGTATTTGATTATGCACAGGACCAAGATTGGTTTGGGATGGCAAGTATGTGAGCAAGATATAGATATGGCAGGCGCGGTAGGCGTCAATGTTAATAAGGCAATAGCCTTGAACTTTTTCATCGGTTCAGCGCTGGCGGGCGCTGCTGGAGTATTGATGGCCCTTTACCACAACAGCGTCTATCCCACAATGGGAGCGATGGTGTCTTACAAGGCTTTCATTGTGGTGGTTCTGGGTGGGTTTGGAAATGTTACTGGATGTATAGTTGCTGGCCTTCTGCTGGCCTTTGTGGAGACCTTTCTTGGCTTTTGGGAATGGTTTGAATTCCCGCGTGACGCCATTGCTTTTTTGGTGTTGGTGTTAGTGCTGATGTTCAGGCCAAAAGGATTATTGGGGAGGGGATAAATGGCTATTGGTTATTATCTCACTGTTGGTAGCTTCATGGGGATATTTATCATCCTTACATTAAGCCTCAATATCCTGACTGGTTATGCCAAGCAAGTTTCTCTAGGCCATGCCGCCTTCTTCGGGATTGGGGCATACGCGTCTGCCATCCTGACAACGAGTTATGGCTTGACTTTCTGGCAGGCATTGCCTTGTACGATTGTTATTACCGCGTTGATTGGGGTGCTGCTGGGGTTACCTAGCCTGCGCGTAAGTCACGACTTCCTGGTGTTGGCAACTATCGGCCTTAACTTCATAGTAGCTGGCGTATTCAATTACTTTCCTTTCTTCGGTGGTTCTATGGGTATCATTGGAGTTCCGTCTCCAAGGTTGTTCGGAGAGCCGTTAGGTAACACAGGGTATTTTCTGTTAACCGTTGCCTTTGTTCTACTGGCAATACTAACCAGTTACTATTTCTCGAGGACATGGGGAAGGCTTGCTATGGAGGCCATGGGTGAGGACGAGGTGGCGGCAAAATCCATGGGCATAAATGTACCGAGATTTAAGATCTATGCCTTTGCCATCAGTTCAGCATACGCAGGGATAGCCGGAAGCTTATGGGCCCATTATGTGGGTTCTGTCTTCCCGGGAAATTTCAGCTTTGACCGTTCGGTTGCCATATTGTCCATGTTGGTGTTTGGCGGGATGGGGACCATAAGGGGCGCAGTACTGGGGGCAATTCTGCTTAGATTATTACCTGAGGCTTTCAGGTTCGTACAGAACTACAGGATGCTCATATACGGCGGAATTCTGGTGTTGATGATCGCCTTTCAACCTATGGGGCTGCTGGGTAAGGGAAGTTTTATATGGAATGGGATGCAGTGGCTTACAGGTAGGCTTAGGGGAAAACGTACTCGAGAGGGGCCAGCATGACAAAACTACTTGAGACCAACGATTTATCGAAGCATTTCGGTGGCTTGAAGGCTGTTGATGGAGTTAACCTCACCGTGGATAAAGGCGAGATCTTTGGCATGATCGGGCCTAACGGGGCAGGAAAGACTACCGTTTTCAACCTTATCACTGGTTACCTCAAGCCCACTCGGGGCCAGGTTATATTCAACGGCGAACTTATTAGTGGCTTAGAGCCGCATAGAATAGTGAAAAAGGGCATTGCTAGAACCTTCCAGATTGTGCGGCCATTTGCTGATCTTACCGTGCTGGAAAATGTGTTGGTAGGTTACGGACATCGGTACTACGACAAGCTTGTATCTGTCTGGGGAAG
>JAGYNL010000276.1 GCA_018399865.1 Candidatus Bipolaricaulota bacterium
GGCGAATGGAGATGCTGAAGCTGTGGCCATTTTCCCAAGGAGAAATCTACACGCACAAAGAAGGCTTCATCGATATCGCGTCTGCTCAAAAGGTTTTCCGCCATGAGTACACTAATATGCTAAGTCCTCTTTGCTGCGACGATGTGGCTAGCATAGATGTATTGTGAAGTCTCAAGGAAGCTTCATAACCCTGGAAGGCTATCCAGAAGAATTATCGGACATCTGCCAAAGCAAATGTCGCATGAACAAAAGCCATAATGGTCTAAACCTTATGCGTTGTGAAACCAGCTCTAAGCAATGAGGCTTCAGACATGAGGCACTTGACAGGTTATGGACAATCTATGCAATCAGTCTTCAACTTGATATCAGATAGCATCAGGTCCATTTGGTTTAGGTGATACTTGATATCGCTGAGTGTCCACTCCTCCCGTTCGAAGAAGGTGTATTCCTCTTCCAGCATGCGCTTTGCAACACTGTGTATCAGGTCGACCTTCTCGTGAATATAGTCCATCTCGGCTTCCATGAGATCCAGCCGGTTTATGCCCCCTTCAGTTGTCAGGAGATCATAAATGTCCTGAATTGTTGCACCGCTGCTACTGCTTGGCTGTGCTCCAATGAGCACTACTGCAACAATGGTGAGTAAAGCAAGCCCAAGAGCTAGCCAGATGCCCTTTCTTGTCATAATTGATTCCTCCTTTCTGTGGATGCATTCACTCTAGATATATTCTTGCCTTTGCTGCTTAGAATCTATCAGTTATTCCGCCTTTTCTAAAATCGTAAATTCCAACCAGCCTCCAGTAACCATTCGCTATCTGCCGTGAACTCAGTCTTCAGATTCCAACCTACTCCCCCGCCTGTTTCGAAATCTATGGATACCATTGTAGCTCCCCAGTTGAAAAGGCGTACTGAATCGTCGTCGAAATAGAAAGCGACCTCAAATCTGTTCTCCGTACCACAACACGACGGCGTCCTGCCTCGTAGACGATACACCTCATAGTAATCTGTTCTTCCCGTGAGTTCCCGGTTTTTTGCTTCCGCAAATGAGGTGGCTGCGTAGAACGCTACATTTCCAAGCGAGTACTCAAGCACAATACCATACATCTTTAACCCGTCAAGCGATAAGGGAGTCTCTTCTGTAATCAGTTCAAGCATCGGCGTTACACATAACACGGATGTGTCAGTCCGCGTGTGTAACTCAGGCGTGACAGATTTCGAGTTGGTCTTATACTCCATGGCTATCAGGAAATCAGTAGTAACTGCCCCAAATGTAAGATATGGAACCTCTGAATACGTAGCCGTCAGGCGAAATCGGTCGAATCCGTCACCCTCAGTCATTAGAAGAAAAGAGCTGAATCGTAATCCACACTTCACCCAATCCCAGTTTGCGTACAAAGAAGCAGATGAAAACTCAATGGGAAACAAGCTAAATCGCATCATAGATCTTAAGCGTACATTCTCTATCCGACCATCAATCGTGATCTGATCATAGGCCCGGTCTTTCTGCTCAGGTAGATAGAACTGATTTGCAAAAGCAATGTCTTCAAAGCGAAATCTCGCAAGGTTTCTCAAATAGCTGAATTTATTGTTGATAGGCGCAAATGCCAGTATAGACTGAACAGATAACCAGTCGAAAGTTCGATTATCCATAAACGAAAGGGAGAAGAACTGCCCATCAGTGAAGGTGGCCCGCATTGACGAGTGCCACAACCGCTCTCGAAGTGCTAAATCAAACTCCATTCGTGGAACAGCAATCAACTCCACGTCACTGATTTCCATGTATCCGCGGAAAATACCCGTCACGTCCAAAGCTAATGAACTGACGGCGTGTAAAACAAGAAGACAACCAGCAACAATAATAACTACACTTAGCCAAGTCCCCTTACGATTTTTAAGCCTCAGGATTTGCACCATCCCTCCTGGCAATCACGGGGTTAGTATAGCATGAAGTGTCTCCCATCCAAAGTGCTGATCTAATTATGGCTTCTCAATAAAGGAGCATACCGATACCAAGATGGTGGTCTTGCTGTCATACGTGATTGCGCTAAGAGCATTTTCTGATGAGTAATATCCTCCTCACAAAAATAAACGCTTCTCTTTGAAGATTTTTCCAATCAGCACAAGAACTAACTTCAAAGGTGTCAAGTCGCGTATGGTTGTTCGTTTGCCTTAGGGGAGCCGAAAATACTATTATTCTCATTAACCAAGTAAAAGTGGTCCTGTAATCTTGTGGTATTGCTTTTGCGGATAGATGGATAGGGAGGCGAGATGATGACTCGAATGGATGCTTTGGCACGTATACTACTAGCGGCCGTTGTAGTGTGCTTTGTTACGATCACAGTACAGGCACAATATCCTGATTGCGGCTTCAACTGCAAAGCTGGCGATGTAGCGTTGATCGAGGTACATGTAGACGCACCGGAGACTTGCTCTCCAGGAGAAACGCTTACTGCAGGACTGTACGCAACATTAGACAACGGGAGTAACTCAGATCGATATGCCGTTCGGGTTTTGGCGGACGTGTACATTGGTGGAGTTTATGACCAGTCATTGGATCAATGTGTTGCAGATACGATGATGCCTGGAATTACTAACATCCTCTTAGCAACTGTATCATGGATGTGTGGAGAGTCCGTTGAGCTAAAAGATGTCATAATCTCTTGGAGCGCCAACCGTGAAACTTGTGCTGACGAACCCAACTGCGCAGAGCGCAAGACAAAATGCTCATTTTCATCCTCAATAAAGGTTACAGGCACACCTATTTCAGCGAAATTCGCATCTACATCCCCTGTATGCGATGGTCAGGTAGTCATCTTCACTGCTCAAGTAACTGGTGGTACGCCTCCTTATTCATACACCTGGGACTTCGGTGACGGTCTATCCGGCACTGGGCAGGAAATGGATCATACATATCCAGGTCCAGGAACATACCCGGTTACACTTACAGTCACCGATTCCACAGGGGAAATTGGTGAAGCCTCAGACGTGGCAGAAGTGCTCTCGGGCCCAGAAGCAACGGTGTCAAACAGCGGCCCATACTGCCCAGGTGATACCATAGAGCTCTTTGCAGAAGGCGGAACAACTTACAGTTGGACAGGACCTGACGGTTTTACAAGTAGCGATCAATACCCAATTATCCCAAACGCATCAGCTGAATCAGCAGGAGACTATACAGTAACAGTATCCGACGATTATGGTTGCACGAGTCAAGCATCCACCGTGGTGGAGATGGATTTAACTGCTCCCATTTTGACAGTTCCTGCAGATACAACCATCGAGTGCAACAAGGACTATGATCCATCTATTACCGGCGAGGGAACAGCAAGCGATGACTCTGACCCTTCTCCCGCGGTATCCTACACCGACACCCCGGACCTTTCCGGTTGCAATAACACTGGAACTGTTATACGAACGTGGACCGCAGTGGATGCATGCGGAAATGAGGCGAGCCAGGACCAGCTCATTACTTTAGAGGACACAACTGCGCCGATATTGACCATCTCCAGCGCCGTTTTTGAATGCGATGGTACTGGCAATACTGATGATGTTAACGCATGGTTGGAGTCATTTGTTGCTACAGACAATTGTGGCGCTCCCATAGTCACCAATGATTACACTGGTCTTGCCGAAAGCTGCCCAGGCACTGGATCTGCTGAGGTTACGTTTAGCGCCACAGACGAGTGTGGAAACATCACCGAGCGAACATCAACGGTCACGGTAGTTGACACTACGCCTCCCGATACCGGCAATGATTCAGCAACAACAGATGAAGATACCGCTGTCCTAATCGACGTTATGGCTAATGATTCAGATGTTTGCGATTTAAAGCCCTTGATCATCTCAGTCGATGCCGCAAGGTCTGGCATAGCAGAGCATTCCGGTGATCAGATACAGTACTCACCAGAACCTGATTTCAATGGAACAAACACGTTTTCTTATACAGTTGAGGATTGCAGTGGAAACTCGTCAACGGCGCTGGTTGAGGTCACAGTTCTTGCGGTGAACGATCCTCCGGTAGCAAACGATGAGCTAGCAACTGCCGAAGAAGACACACCGCTACCAATCACTGTGACAGCAACCGATCCCGATGGTGACACACTCACATATTCCATCGTCGACAGTCCATTAAACGGAACAATCGGCGGATTTAACCCTGACACAGGCCAGCTAACCTACACGCCTGATTCAAATTACCACGGCCCGGACTCATTCACCTTCCAGGCATGCGATCCATCAGGAGACTGTGATTCAGCTACAGTATCAATTACCGTAGAAGAGGTTTCTGATCCGCCCATCGCCGATTATCAAACAGTGACAACATCAGAGGATACAGCGCTTTCGATCACTGTCACTGGAAGCGATGCTGACAATGACCCACTGACCTATGGAATTGTTAGCGGCCCATCAAATGGAACAATCAGTGAATTTGATCCCA
>JAGYNL010000277.1 GCA_018399865.1 Candidatus Bipolaricaulota bacterium
CTGGTCCATGCTCGTCTACTGCATTAAACAGCTTGTCGATAATCAGCTTAGTCCCCCTTGTTTGCCTGGCCATTCATGTATACAACCTTGCCGTGCCTGATGGTAGCACATACTTGCCCCCGCAAGCGCCGTCCCAAAAGAGGAGTATTCTTGCCGCGGGATAACAGCCATTCCTCGGTTACGGTAAATTTCTCATCACTTATCAGTACTACATCGCCAAGTGAACCAGGCTCAAGAGACCCTCTATTGAGGCCTAGTAGCTGGGCGGGATTAGTAGCCATGGCGCGTACCAATGTGGAGAGGCTGACCTTTCCAGGGCACACCAACTGCGAATATAGCAGAGGGAAAGCGGTCTCGATGCCGGATATTCCCGGGGCTCCCCCTTGTTTGTCTGCTGTGGTGTGAGGAGCATGGTCAGTAGCTACTACATCAATCGTACCTGCAGCTAAGGAGGCTATAAGCTTCTCCCGGGCTACGGCTGGAACTAGGGGGGGATTGACAATGTAACCTGGTTCCAGACACAAGTGGTGAGGTGTAACCTCGCAAGTAACGCAAACGCCCTCCCGCTTTGCATCGGCGATTGATTTGACAGACCTAGTGGAACTCACGTGTGCCATGTGGTAAGAACAGCCAGTCATCTTTGCCAGGAGCAAATCGCGGTTAACCATCAGCTCCTCGGCCTTACCCCAATCATCGATCCCATTGTACTGGCAATGCTCTACTATCTTGCGCTTGAGGTTGGCAGCTTGTGAGAACGCAGCAAGAGAAATATCTGAGCGCTGGACTCCGTATCCATCATCTGAAAAAGCCCACACGTATTGGGCGAGCCCTTCCATATCACTTAGTTGCTCTCCGGCTAAACCACGCGTAATTGCCCCAAGGGGCAATAGATCGATTAATCCTTTCTTGTCTGCCTGTTGTAGCATGTACTGAGCAATATCGGGTTTGTCGCATACTGGATTAGTGTTTGCCATCACCGCCACTGCAGTGTAGCCTCCGTGTACTGCGGCCTGGCTTGCGCTGGCGATATCCTCCTTTTCTGGATACCCTGGATCTCGGAAGTGGGCATGCATGTCAACGAAAGCTGGAAGCAGTAAACGTCCATCCCCTGGAAGAACACGCGCGCCGGGCACATTTAGCTTCTTGCCAATGGCTTGTATCAATCCGTCCGCGATGTATAAATCACCTTGAAAGTCGCGCTTTGTGTCTACGAGGCGCACGTTGGTGATCAGCAAGTCAATCATAGCCTTACCCGATTGTTGCAGTAAGCACACGCGTATTCTTTGGTCTCTGGGTCAACCAGGTTAAATACAGAGAGCCCCTGGCGTTCCACCGTAGTGATACAACGAGGGTTTCTGCATTCTATCAAGCCAACCACGTGAGAAGGAAGACCAGGGGTGACTTTCTGGGTTACCTCCCCTCCCTGGATATAGTTTACGGTTGCATCGGGGGCGAGAAGGCCTAGCATGGTAAGGTCGATGTCCAATGTATCTGAAATCTTGATCATATCCTTGCGTTCCATCTTGCTGCTTGCCACGTTCATTAGTAGAGCTACTGGATAGCCTGCTTCCCGTAACCCCAACCGGTCGAATACCTTCATCCCGCGGCCGGGCTGTATGTGGTCAAGTACTATACCGCTAGCTATACGATCAACCCTAAGCAACTTAGGCCTCCTTTTCAGTTATTAGTCTTTTGATCAGCGCCATCCGCGCGAACATGCCAAGTTTGGCTTGTTCAAAGTAAACTGCACGTTGGTCAACATCTACCTCGGGATCGATTTCGGTTATGCGTGGAAGTGGATGCATGACGATCATGTCCTTTAGGGCAGCCTGTAGCTTGTCAGGGGTAAGAACATAAACATCGCGCAGTTTAATGTAGTCTTCCTCATTAAAGAATCTCTCTTTCTGGATGCGTGTCATGTAAAGAACATCTGCACTCTCAAGGCCTTTCTCCATTCGGTCTGTTTCTACAAGAATTGTGTCTGGATTGTGTTTAGTTACTTCGCTTTTAATTCTCTCTGGTAATCGAAGCTCAGGCGGAGAGATGAGGATGAATTTCACCTTTGAGTAGCGGGAAAGCGCCTCAACTAAGGAATGTACAGTTCTCCCGTAGCGCAAGTCCCCACAAAAGGCAATGTTAAGTTCATCAAGCCTGCCCTTATGCCGGTAAATGGTGAACAGGTCAGTTAATGTCTGCGTGGGGTGTTCCCGTGCCCCATCTCCCCCGTTGATGATTGGAACGGGAGAATGCTCAGCTGCCATAACCGCTGCTCCGTCCTTTGGATGGCGCAGTACGATAAGATCTGCATAACCACCTACGGTACGTACTGTGTCTCCCAAGCTTTCCCCTTTGGATACAGAGCTCGTTTGAGCGCTCGCGACGCTGATCACCCTTCCGCCTAGGCGCTGCATAGCTGCCTCGAACGAAAGCCGGGTACGAGTACTCGGCTCGTAGAACAATGTCGCCATCAACCTGCCAGCG
>JAGYNL010000278.1 GCA_018399865.1 Candidatus Bipolaricaulota bacterium
CGAGTGCGTATGAAGTCATGCCGCAGGTTTGTCATCAGCATTCCCCATGCGGAGAACTGCCCAGGAGCACGTGGCACAATTACCTTTCGCATGTGCAGTTCTCTTGCCAGTGTTGCTCCGTGCAGTGCCCCGGCTCCGCCAGAGGCAACCAGCGCAAAATCGCGCGGGTCGAATCCACGCTCTATACTTACTTGTTCCAAGCCCGCTTGCATATTGGCATTTGCCAGCCGTAATATTCCAAGAGCCGCCTCTAACACTGACAGCTTAAATGGCTCGGCGATCTTCCGTACTGCCTCTGTTGCTTTCTCAACGCTAAGCTTCATCTGCCCGCCAAGGAAATACTCAGCGCTCAACCGGCCCGTCAACAGGTTAGCGTCAGTGACTGTAGGCTCAGTTCCTCCAAGGCCATAACAGGCTGGGCCAGGATCGGCGCCTGCGCTTCGGGGTCCCACGTGCAAAGCGCCACCTTGATCAATCCACGCGATTGATCCTCCCCCGGCTCCTACCTCAACAATATCCACCACTGGTACCCTAAGGGGGTATCCAGCCCATGTTGACGTCTTTTCTAGGTTGTAGTCCGTATTTATCTTCAGAGTGCCTTGATCAATCAGGCTTACCTTCGCTGTGGTCCCCCCCATATCAAACGAGATTACCCTATCCTCTCCCGCCTCACTAGCGATGACACTAGCTCCTATTACACCTCCAACTGGCCCCGATTCTATGAGGTGAATTGGAACCCGTTGCGCCTGGGAAAACGTTGTTGTGCCACCGTTAGATTGCATAGCGTACTTCGCTTCCGAGATTCCCAATTTCGCCAGCTCATCATCAAGTGATTTCAAGTATCTCCTTGCCGATGGCTGTACATAGGCATTAAGCACAGTGGTGTTCGTTCTTTCATACTCTCGCCATTCTTGGGTTATATCATGAGATGCACTTACAGTAGCCTCGGGGTATAGCTTTTCAATGATATCTCTAGTGCGTTCTTCATGAGCATTGTTAGCATATGCATTGATGTAACATACAGCAATTGCTTCTATACCTGCTTTCTTGCAGGATTCTATAGCAAGGATCACATCTTCTTCCTCTAAAGGCTGCAGAACCTCTCCGCGGTGGTTGATCCGCTCGCGCACCTCAAATCGGAATCGCCGGGCCACGAAAGGTTTTGGTTTCTGGTAGAACAAGTTATACATATCCGTACGATTCGCCCGCTGGATTTCCAATACATCCCTGAAACCACTCGTAGTTATTAAAGCTGTCTTAGCGCCTGTCCGCTCCGTAAGAGCGTTAATCACTATTGTCGTTCCATGAACAAACTGTCGTATATCAAGCGGATCAAGTTTGCTCTTACGGATTGTACGCATTACTCCGTCCGCGAAATTACCTGGGGTAGTGAGGTCCTTTTCTAGGACAACATCCCCCTCTCCCTCTTCCAAAGAGACAAGGTCAGTAAAAGTACCGCCAATATCTATGGCTAATCTTCTTGCCATTGTGTATGTTCTCCCCCTTCCAGTAGTCTCATTGTTAATATCCACAGGATTCTTGCTTCTGTATCACCTAGATTTTGTATGGTATGAGGCGTTGTCGAAAAGATATGAAAACTGTCGCCAGCCTTAAGCATCTCCTTCTTTTGCTCTACCACTAAAAGAACTTCTCCTTCCAAAACGTAGCCGACCTCCTCTCCAGCGTGCGCCATTGGGAGTGGCTGATAGTGAGGCGGATATTGCGCAATTACTGCTTCCAGCAGGCGATCGGGGCTAGGGTTGGACAGTAGATTGTAGACTACCTGGGAGTCGCCAATGGATATCCGACTACGTGGTTGGTCTGCCCTCACCACCAGCGGGCCGTCTGCGGGTACAGCGGAGAAAAAATGGGTTAATGGAACCTCCAGAGCGTCACATATGGCGTGAAGAGAAGTGATAGAAAGAGACGATAACCCGCGTTCGACTTGAGACAAGAAACCAATCGACAGGTTACACCGAGATGCCAGTTTCTCTAGTGTCCAGCCTTTGCGTTGTCTTAAAGTGCGTAAGCTTCGGCCAATTTTGTCATCCATGATTTCAGTATAGTGAAATTTTTTTAGTAGTCAAGCCTCGGTAACCTATTCACCAAATTGGTGCATATACTCCGAGAGCGGTGCATCGGATACACCGGCAAGAAGACCAGGCTCAATAGCGCTATAAGGCAGGCATAATAGACACTGTTAACTGGTGCAAAGCGGCGACTTTTAATGTACCCCGGATCGTGTATAATACCTCGGTTGTTGATATCAAAAAGGGGGATCTTGTGGCAAAACAAACACTGGATAAAGTATCGATCTACGTTCCTAAGAATAAACTAGGAAACCGGCCGATCGAGCGGCTCGCTGTACTTGCAGACCAACAGGACCGCTCAGTTAGCTACCTCGCCGTAGAAGCCATCCTTGAGTATCTCAAGGAAGAAGAACGCAAAGACTAATACTGGGTACAGTAGCTCTTATCCCAACTATCAAACCTAGAAGCTGTCTGTTGGTAGCAGCTTCTAGGTTTGTGTGGTGAACTTCGCACACACAATTGTGCTTTTGTCTGGTTGCGCTTCTATGTCCGAATAAGAAGTACGTCAGACATTGCTGCAGCATCGACTGTGACATGGTCACCCTCGTTTACCTCGCCAGAAACTATTTTCATAGCCAGAGGGTTTTCTACTAGTCTCTTTAGCTCCCTCTCCAATGGCCGCGCGCCGTAATGCGGATCGTAGCCCTTCTTGACAAGGACCTTTTTCGCTTCATCGGTTAGAGTAAGAGATATACTCTGTTCCGCAAGCCGCTTATTAAGATGTTCAATCTTCAAATCAACAATCCTGGCAATCACAGCTTCTGATAGCTGGTGAAAGATGATGGTTTCGTCTATTCGGTTGAGAAACTCCGGTCGAAGAATCTGTTTCAATTCATTGTCTATCTTAACACGCACTTCCTGCTCGGAGTAATCTTCGGTAAAGTATTCATTTCCTATGTTCGAAGTCATGATGATTATGGTGTGTCGAAAGTCAACTGTACGACCATGCCCATCAGTAAGGCGCCCCTCATCGAGAAGCTGTAACAGCAAGTTCATCACCTGAGGATGGGCTTTCTCTATCTCATCAAAAAGCACAACCTGATACGGACGACGCCTCACAGACTCGGTCAATTGCCCTCCTTCCTCGTAGCCAACGTAGCCTGGGGGCGAACCGATCAACCGGGCAGTAGCATGCCTTTCCATATACTCTGACATATCGATCCTCAACAAAGCATTATCACTACCAAACAGAAACGCAGCTAAGGCCTTGGCAAGCTCAGTCTTTCCCACGCCGGTTGGACCAAGAAACAGGAAAGTCCCTATAGGCTTTCGAGGATCTGACAGCCCTGCGCGGGAGTGTCGCACTGCCTCTGAAATTGCTTTAACCCCCTCCTCTTGATCAATGACCCGCTCATGCAAGATGTCTTCCATCTTTGACAGACGAGTTCTTTCCTCTGTCATCATCCGCTCAGCAGGAATTCCCGTCCATTGGGACACAATACCCGCTATCTGTTGCTCCGTGACTTCTTCCGAACTTCCCGCAACGCGGATACAACTTGCCGCCTCATCCAGCAGGTCAATTGCTTTATCGGGAAGGAATCGGCCAGAGATATAACGCTCGGAAAGCTTTGCCGCTGCTTCTATTGCATCATCGGTTATTTTCACTTTGTGGTGTTCCTCCAGCTTCTCGCGCAGGCCCCTCAGTATCTCCACGGTATCGCTCACCGAAGGCTCACTTATGTACACCTGCTGAAAGCGCCGCTCGAGAGCCGAGTCTTTTTCTACATGCTCACGATACTCGTTTAGAGTTGTAGCACCAATAAGCTGGAACTTGCCGCGGGATAGTGGTTCTTTTAGCATGTTTGAGGCATCGATAGCTCCTTCCGCCCCTCCAGCGCCCACAATTACATGAAGCTCATCAATAAACACAATAATCTTACCAGCAGCAGCTTCGATCTCCTTTATCACAGCTTTCAGGCGATCCTCGAATTCACCGCGGAACTTCGAACCCGCAACCATCGCTGCAACATCTAAGGCAACGATCTCCTTACCTTTCAATGAATCCGGAACCTCGTTTTTTGAAATCCTCTGTGCAAGGCCTTCCACGACAGCGGTTTTACCAACGCCCGGCTCGCCGATAAGTACAGGATTATTCTTGCGTCGCCGAGAGAGGATTTGCTCCATACGGCGAACCTCTTGCTCTCGACCAATTACTGGATCAAGTTCCCCGCGCTTTGCCATTTCTGTCAGGTTCATTGAGTACTTCTTTAAGATCTGGTAACGATCCTCAGAATCACGCTCAGTAACTCGCTGTTCACCGCGCACGCCACGTAGAGCTGAGTAGATGGACTCCGGTGTTATGTGGTGGTGATCTAGAACCGCTTTCAACTTAGGATCGGTAGTGCGGGAAATAGAAAGCAGTATATGATCCACACCAACATACTCGTCGTGAAGCCGCTCCGCCTCCATCTGGGCACCATTTACCACCGCATCCAAACGCGGGGTAATGTATATCTGAGTTCCTACTGGTCCAGATACAGTTGGTTTGCTTTTCAGCAGGATCTCCAGGTCCTTGGCCAGACCCGTTAGATTAACTCCCATCTCTTGAAGGATATTTCGCCCGACGCCTTCTGCTGTTACAAGAACAGTAAATATATGCTCTACATCAAGCTGGTTGTGCTTGTGCCGAGACAAAAGATCCTGCGCTTCGTGGAATAATTCCTGTGCTCCTTCAGTAAGTCTATCAAAACGAATCATACCAATCACCTCAAATTAGCAGTCACATATATCGACTGCTAATTCTACCTCGAAATACTGGCTATTTCAAGTTCCCTTGCGATGAAGCAATAAGCAGATTTCTGGTAATGCATGGGTTGAGCTTCAACTGTAGATATCATACGCCGGCGGTGGCGACACTTCGTATATGAGCTACTAGAACATACATCTAACGCATAGCAAAGGTAAGTCTCCTGCGGTCTTTCACCACTCCAGGAAAACGCAGAACTTTATTATGCATGACCACGTAGACGCCGGGCGAGACAAGTCGCACTCCAAGGAGTGACTCTGTTACGTTCTGCAGCGCGTCTGAATCCCGAAACTCGTAAGGCCTCATCGCACCAGTAAGGATGACCGGGATAGAAAGACCCTCAAGTTCTCGCTGAAGAAGTTCACCTGTCTTACACATGGTATCTGTGCCATGCAATACGACAATTCCGTCCGACAAGGGAAGGGCTTTTCTTGTTTCAACAAGGATGAGTTGGCGGTCATCCTCGGTCATCTCAAGCGAATCCTTTAACACAACCTGCTTGTAGGTAACATCGAGATCTGGGAGGCGCAAACCACGAAGCATAGCTGGAACTATCGTGTGATAATTCTTGAGCGTTCCACTTCGCTCGTTATACGTTTTCTCGATCGTACCGCCAGTGGTCAATAATGTGATTTTCATCTTCCAAGACTATTATGCAGCCAGGGGGGCGGTTATGCTAGGTTAGCGTATCCCTTTCAGGATCATGTTTACGGCAGCATAAAGAAGCACAACTCCAAATAACTGGCGAAGCCTTTTCTTTGGGATGAGTGAACTCAGCCGGGGCCCGATTTGGGCTCCTATAACGAGACCTAATATCAATGGCAGTGCTAGTTCCGGGTGAAGGTTTCCTTGTATCCAGTGCTGATAAGCGCCAATCGTTGCTGAGGGAACCATCACAAACAAGCTGGTGGCCACAGCGGTAACTATGTCAAGACCGAGAAACACCGCCAACGCAGGCACCATTACTGTGCCTCCTCCTATGCCGAATAGCCCTGATGCCATACCAGCCACCAAGCCTATCAATGCTCCAGCAATATACAGCTTAAACCCGCTGGTCTTGCCATGCAGGGATAGAGCGATATCCTTAGGTTGTTTGCCTTGTATCATCATAGAGACTGGATAGAGAAGCAATATCCCGAAACCAATGAATAGCCACTTCCCACTTATTGAGGCAGTTAGTCTGGCGCCACACCAAGCGCCGAATATGGCAGTGGGCATAAGAATTAGGCCGATTCTAAAATTGATAACATGCCTCAGCGCGTAAGCTATCGTACTTGAGATGCTGGTAAAGACTACTCCCGCCATGCTTGTTCCAGACGCCTGTTGAATGGTGGGAACATACCGGGCAAGGGCTAGAAGGGGCACCATAAATATCCCGCCGCCAACACCCAAGAGACTGGATAGAAGACCTATAACAATAGCAATAAAAAACAGGGGAACAAACACCCCAACTTGGATATCCACCGTTCGCCTCCCAATCGGGAATTACTGATAATATACTTGCTTGCGTCTACTAAATCATCCTTTCTAGTTCCAGTCAACTGGAAAGAAGATGTCTGTTTTAATACAGTCACACCCTATAAGAATGATAAGGAGGTACAATGGAAAAACACATACCTACCCGTGAGGAGGCATTCGCGCTGTTAAAAGAATTTAACAAGAGCGAGAGCCTTATCAAGCACGCCCTCTCAGTTGAGGCGGTGATGCGGTACATGGCTCGCAAACGTGGCGAGGATGAAGAAAAGTGGGGGATTATAGGACTGGTGCATGACCTCGATTACGAGATCTATCCTGATCAGCACTGCCAGAAGACGAAAGAGATTCTAGAAGAGCGTGGCTGGCCAGAGGAATACATCCACGCCATCATGTCGCATGGCTGGGGATTGGTAACAGATATCAAGCCTACCCATGAGATGGAAAAGGTACTATATGCGATCGACGAACTAACTGGGCTAGTTACTGCAGTTGCCCTAGTACGACCATCAAAGAGCGTTCTTGATATGAAACCTAAGTCAGTGGCCAAGAAGTGGAAGGACAAGAGTTTTGCCGCCGGAGCAAACCGAGAAGTTATAGCAAACGGCGCGGAGATGCTGGAAATTGAGCTCAAAGACCTATTCGAAGACGTAATCATGGGCATGCGTGAGGTAGCAGACAAAATAAACCTTGCTGGAAGCAGCGCCAGCTTCGTATAATAAGTGTCCAGGAAGATTATTAGGAGGGATGAAATGATTGTTCAACCCTATGAACAAGGGCGCTGGTCACTTGATGATCTAATTCCAAGCTCCAAACAGCCTGAAGATACTGGCAAGCAGTACTTGGATCAGTTGGAGAGCGCTCTTAGTGACCTAGAGGGAATGCGAACTATTCTCTCTCCTGACATCACAAAGGATGATTTCAGTGTTCTAATGAAGAATGTAGAACACATAGGTGCCCTAGGAAGACGATTAGCAGCCTACGGGCAACTCTGGTTTTCCCAGGACACCCACAACCAAGATGCATTATCGTTTCGAGGCCGGGTTGAAAGCGTACTTGCTGATGCACACAACCGAACCCTCTTTTTTGAACTGTGGTGGAAGGGCTTGGATGATTCAACCTCCGAAGAGTTAATTTCAGGAAGCGGCGATCTTGCCTACTACTTGCGTTCGCT
>JAGYNL010000279.1 GCA_018399865.1 Candidatus Bipolaricaulota bacterium
AGCCAAGATCATTATGGACACCGTGACCAGCATTGAGCCACTGGGAGATGGTTACAAAGTTCATGGAATGCAGAAGGAATATGGTACTCACGCCATAATCATTGCTAGTGGATCCCACCCGCGTGAACTCCCGGTTGAGGGAGCAAAAGAGCTGAAAGGGAAGGGGGTTTCCTATTGCGCAACATGCGACGGCTTCTTCTTCCAAGGCAAGAAGCTTATCGAGGTTGGAGCGGGAGATTCTGGCTTGACCGAGGTGCTTTACCTTACAAGATTTGCTGAGTCAGTACAGATTGTTGTGAGGCACTCACAGGATGACCCACATGCTCTACGAGCTTCATCCAACTTGCTAAAGAAGCGCGCAAGAGAGAACGAGAAGATAAGCTTTCTCTGGAATACAGTAGTAGAAAGAATCTTGGGGGATCAGCGCGTTACTGGTGTGGTGCTACGAAACCTTGGCACGGGTAAAACTGAGCAAGTAGAAATTGATGGCGTTTTTGTGAACATTGGGCATATTCCGGATACTGAGTTTGTGAGAGACTTGGTCGAACTTGATGACCGGGGTTATATTCTTACAGATGAACACCTGATGACCAACCTGCCGGGGGTGTTTGCAGCAGGGGACGTACGCTCAGAATCAAGTCGTTATGCGCAAGCCGTAGTTGCAGCGGCGGACGGAGCAATTGCCGCTATGGAAGTTGAGAAGTATTTAGCACAAAACTAAGAGGTGAACCCACAGTGTACATGACGATTCCGCAGTTCTTCTCCAGAACCTTAAGCCGTTTTCCCGATAGGGTAGCGGTCAGAAACACTCGCCAGAAGCCTCAGGAACCAACGGAAGTCACGTACCGCGAGATGGACGAAATGGTGAAAAGGCTTACCGTCGGTCTATCCAATATGGGAATCAGTAAAGGCGACAAGTTAGCGATAATGTCTCGACCGCGAATTCGCTTTGCTGCTGCACTACTTGCCATCACGCGCCTTGGAGCCTGGGCAGTTCCTGTAGACCCCACTCTGACAGAGGCTGAGGTAAAAGACATTGTCGACCGCTCGGGCGCAAAGGCAATCTTCGCCTCGCAAGACTTGTTTAAGCGGCTGCCGAAGGACGGTATAGCGCAAATCGACTTTGATGATGGCGATCATGGGACGAATTTCTCCTCTCTTCTTGTTGACGGTTTGGCTGTTGAGGTGGAATTAGATGAGAACGACATCGCTATTCTAGCTTACACTTCTGGGACAACAGGGGGTGCTAAAGGGGTTCTTCTCAGTCACGGTAATATCACAGCTGATATTGAGGGATGTATCAAAGTAATGCCCATTACAGAACAAGATGCTTTCTTGTCTATCGCCCCCTGGCACCACATCTTGGGTCTAACGACCGCGCTTCTTGTGCCCATGTACACAGGAGCGCTTACTATGTACACTGACGATTATCGCTCAATAGCTCAATTGATGAAGGAGAACGAGGTAACAATTTTTACCGGTGTTCCCAAGCTTTATCATACTATGTATGGAAAGCTTATG
>JAGYNL010000280.1 GCA_018399865.1 Candidatus Bipolaricaulota bacterium
AAGCATAACTGCGCGTTGAATGCCGCAAGACGCGAAAACGCCTTTCCTGAAAAAGCTCTTGAGCATCGCGACGCTGGTTTTCTTCTGTAGTTGTCAGACGATGCTGATTATGGCAGTCTATTTGGCGAAATTCTTGGTCGAAGGTCAGTGAAGGTTACACCTTAGTGATGAACGTCACGCCATCCAGACCTTCGAAATCAGCTTCTTGAGTCCAGATGTGTGCGTCATTCAGCCTTGCAGTTGCCAGGATAATGCTGTCTGCCATTGGCAGCTTGGTCTGTAAGCCAAGATCCGCAGCAAGCAACGCTATCTGCCCTGTCAGATCAACAATTCGCCCTTGCCGCATGAGGGCTACAGTCGAGAGAGCAGCCGACTCGCCTCGCTGGCGCAGAACTGACTTGAATACCTCCTAGAGACAGATCGTAGGAACGAGTAGCTCGTCCACTGTCTCAATCGCTTGTGCAAATGCATCTGCATTTGGGCCGTCTGCAAAGTATTCGAGCCAGGCCGAAGAGTCCACAACATTCATATGCGATCGGGATCATGTTTCACGCTTGTATCGATACCCGCTAGAAAGCCGCGCATCTCACGCATGTTACGAACTGGTATCATCTCAATTCGATCTCTATGTGCGATAACCTGAACTGTCTGTCCTGGTTTCAGTTCTAGCTCCTCGCGTATTTCCTTCGGAATGGCCACCTGGTACTTGGGTGAGATCTTTACTTCTGTCATACACTTCTCCTATCGATATCAGTTTGATAACACACGTATAACATCGATAGCACGCTCGGCCAACTGCTCAATACATGAGGATCACTCATACAGTGCAACTAGCCCGAACAGCCCCCCGTTCTTGCAGTTCAGATATGGAAAACGAAGTTTGTGGTCTGTGGTAAGCACTGAACTCCATACGATTCTATCTAGAAACCAGATGACATATACCGCATTTCTCGAGCATGAGAAACTTTTTCCGGCAATCACTGGCGGGTCAAGACTCTGCAAAATGGGTACCACAGTAAGGCTCAATGCAACCTAAGACGTTATTTGCGCAGTTGCCCGTCCCGTGAAACATGTGGCTTAATACACTTCACTATGCAGCCATACCCACCAAATCTACACAGTCTACGCAGCAGGATGCGGCTACTATGGCCAGTACAGTTGTTAGAAGGCTCTTCTCAGCTATGAAATGCTGCCGTCAAACGAATTGCGCAACCAGTAGGAACATGAACCAGCGCCATCATCAACCCTATTGAGTTGAAAGAATGGGGTACATCTCCCGCGATGGATACGAGCTTATCCAATGGAGATCAATCAGATGATTAGGTTTCTTCATGTTGGTTAGCTGCTCCATCAAATCGTCCGGTAAGTGAATCTTTTCAATTTCTACGAGGCATTCGAGCCCCAGCACCTTACCCAAACATTTGAAAGAGTTGCTACCCCCATAAATGTATACATAGGCTAAGTCGATACCTTTGTAGAAATACTCCGATTGTTCAACAGGTCTGTACTCAATGTAATCAACCGGCTCACGGCATTCACCTGAGGAGAAGGTTTTCTTGGATGTGTACAGACGCTTACCAAGAATGAAGACTTCAAGTAGCCCTTCAGTTGGAGTATGGATGGCATCAACTTCCTTAACCAACCACACCTCAACATGCTCATTGTCTGCTAAAGAACAATACGATATCAGTATCGAGTCTGGCCTGATTAGTCTCATTGCCCTCTTGCAGACATCGCGAGAATTCCATTGAAGTTGGTCGGCAAAGCATGCAAGTGAACCAATCAACACTAGAAGCACAGCCAGAAGGGCGATCCGACGCTTGGTTACATGCCTTAGCCCAATCTTAGATTCCATCTCACTTCCAATAGTAGAGCTGCTCACACTGCAACCTACCGCAGAAGTAAGCGCACAAGGCGAGCAATGTCATCACTCCAACGAGACCATCCAGCACCTTGCCGCCGAACCAATTCGTTTGGGCCCGACCAGCCATCATGCTAGGGTGAAGTATAAAGGTGCCATTCCATGTTTCAATCTGCA
>JAGYNL010000281.1 GCA_018399865.1 Candidatus Bipolaricaulota bacterium
GCTAAAGGCGTGCCAATGCCGATCCCAATTAGTAAGTAACCAACTTGGGAAAGCGTACTAAACGCAAGCATCCGCTTTAACTCATAGGTAAACATAGCATAGATTGCCCCTAAGATTCCTGTTATTCCGCCCATCACTATCAGAGGAATCGATAATTGGAAGACAAACGATAAGCGAAGTAGAACCACCACCCCCATCTTTATCACTAATCCCGACAAGAGGGCAGAAACACTTGGAGACGCGCTGGCATGAGCCTCCGGTAGCCAGAGCGAAAAAACAAACACACCAGCCTTTACCGCCACACCCGCTACAAGAAGCGCAGATGCCAGAATCAGCCAGGCCTCTCCATGAAATTCTCCAATTCGCTCAGCTAGTAGCTCGAGATTAAGAGTGCCCGTGTGATAGTAAGTAATTCCCGCCCCGAACAAATAGATCGCCATCCCAAGGGCAGCAATAATCAAGTAGTTCAGGCTTGCCCATATCTGCCGAGCCTTTCGTTCATAGCCAACAAGCAGGAAACTGACTAGCGTAAGAAGCTCCAATATAACGTAGATGTTAAAAAGGTCTTTGGCAGAGACAAGCGCGTAAACCGAAGCAAGAAGAAGGTGCATCAATACATAAAAGTAAGGCCTCACTCGCTCTCGCCACAGATACGCAGTCACAGCTATTGCAAGAAGAAGTGCCAATGTGGAAAAAGCAAGGCTAATATTGTCCGCGGCAATCTCAATACCAACATCTCTAGTCCAGCCTCCCAGTACCACGGACATTGCTTCTCCCCTTAAGATCAAAGGCCAAAGGGCTCCTATAAGGCTCGCGTCAATAACAAGAGCAAGACAAAGCATCTCACGTACATGACGACGCCAGAGAAAGCTCAATACTCCGAACAGGAAGTGTCCGAATGGGAGAATAGCAATGATCATGACCGCTCTTCCCTTTCCACTTGATGAGCAATGCGAACAGAATCTGTGGTGTGATAGCGGTCAACTAGGAGCATGATAAACACCAGAGCTAGCGCCAGTAGAGCGAAGTTGATCACTATCGCGGAAATAACTAGAGCCTGCGGAAGCGGGTCAACATAATTGGCCTTCGGTCCATACATGATTGGCGCAACTGCTTCGTCCTTCGCATTAAGAGAGATCAAGAACAATACACTGCTGCTGTTGACAAGCCCAAGGGAAAGAAGCTTTATTACCACATCGCGACGAAGGATCAAGCCCAGTACTCCGACCCCAAACAGAGCCGCTGCTACGGTCACGCCGTTTATCCAATTCATCAAATCTCTCCCCTGTGACGCACAAACGAGTAAATGACTACCCAAGTTCCGATAAAAACCTTAACGCCAATCAATACGTTGTAGATAGGAATTGTTCCCCCACTTAGCATTGTGCCCGCTTCTCCCACCGGGAGAAAATCAGTGAGTGCCGCATACCCAAAGAAAATAGGACTTATCCCAAGAATAAATATGATAAGCAAGATAGCCCACTCTATCTTCTCAAGACTCTGTTCGTGAAACCTACGTGCCACTACCTCAGCGCTCAGTGCGGTGGCACATAACAATAGGGCAGTTCCTCCAACTGCTCCACCACTGAAGCCTCCACCAGGAGAAAGGTGCCCAAAAATAACCAAGTAGACACCAATTAGCAGTATAGGACCGAATATCATGTCGGCGGCTACACGTACCACTGGGGATTCCGCAACTATAGCTACACTTGGCTTATTGCCCTCATGAGCATCAAGGTAAAATCGAACACCCAGCACGGCCATGGAGAAGACCAGCAGCTCGAACAAAGAATCGTACAGGCGGTAGTTCAGATATATCCCACTTACAAGGTTGGCTGCACCAGTTGCAGAAGCACCCTCAACTAGATACGCATTGAAAATCTCTCGCGGCTCTCCATCATAACCGGACGTAAGAAAGAGAAGCCCACAAAAACCGCCTACAAGAAAAAAGCTAACCAAAACCATTCCTATTCGTCTCATGATAGGTACTTATCAATCATAAGTTGCATTTCCCCACTACTTGCCAGTTCCTTCAAGTGCTCATTTAGCTGGTCAAGAAGCTCGGGCTTCTCCGGTGAGACAAGGAACCCATACGAAAAGTCACCACTCAGCCTCTCTACCAAGTAACCAGAAAGGTTCAAACGAGATGCAGCAAGAAACCTGGCAAGGTCAAGTCGAACGGATATCTCTTCATCCTTACGTATTGCTTCTAATACATCGTCGAAGTAATCCTCGTATCCTTCCTTTCTTTCACTGCCTGTCCAGCTTTTCGAAACATGATACACAGCAGAAGAAAGATAACCTGTTGTTACTAATTCCTCTTTATTCCGCACTTCTCTGATAATTCCGCCGGCTCCAATGTCAGCTTCTCCACGCTTGAGGGCACCACCTATGGTCTTATGCGAAACATTTCGCACGACAAGGTCAAGTCTAAGCCTCCGGGCTAAGCCAGCGAGGATCTCCTCTTCAAGGCCTATAACTCTTTCCC
>JAGYNL010000282.1 GCA_018399865.1 Candidatus Bipolaricaulota bacterium
AAAAGCAGTTCCTGTGTCCGGTGTGAATGTTGGCTTAGGACCAGCGGAAAAGTATGCATAGCCGTGCGTCAGATTGAGCTTCCAGGCAACGATCTCCTGCCCAGAATGAGTGAGTTCACCCCAGCCCACTGTTATCTTGGAGCTAGCTGAACCAAATTGTACTTGCCCTGCGATGTCCAGATCGTCCTGTACATCGAGCGTAGAGAAGTATGCGTAGACTGTGTCACCTGGTATGCCGTTCTTACTCAATGCTTGCTTGGGGCACTCAATAACCCCTGGCCCGATTTGTCCTGCTGTTATTGCACTTCCTGCTAATTCAAGCATAGCACTTTCAATGCTTAACGTATACCCACTGGGTTGCAGGGTATAAAATACGTGCGGCCCCAGAAGCGATAGCTGCGCACTAAGCCCTGCTGAGCTAATTGAGGCGCCGGTGAAACTATACTGACTTGCTAGATAGCCCGTATTTGAGGTCACAGGGACAACCGACTCGCCAGAAGCTACTCCTTCCCACAGGAGTATCCCTTTCCAGGCAAGCATCTTTCCCGAAGGGCTATCATCGGAGCTGAAATCGATGGTGTAGCCGGTACCGCTTGCTACTAGCCCAGTGTCACCGATGAGCCACGGACCATATGAATCGCTTGCGTACTCTCGATAGAACTCGCAGTCAGGCGTAAAGGCTATATCCTCTAGCAGAAGCCGGCATCTTTGGCAGCTCTCAACGCAACCAATATTTTCTGGAAGTAGAAGCTCTATATCAGCAATTGCTCCCTCAGGGGTAAGCTCCATTTGCTTGATAATCGCACTGAAGCCATCGACGGTTATCCTCAATTTCTCTGGGTAACGTGGTTCTGCGGGATATAATGCTTTTCCTTCCACAATCCGACCTACGTTTTCCTTGCCCATAACTGGCACAACGGATGCAGCCTCAAACCTGAAACGAATCCCGGAACTGGGCATTTTCAGGGGACCAACGATACCCTGGATCAATTCGTTTTTTGCCTTAAGGAGACTTTCTGGGGTATTGTCAGCAGCCTTAAGCTGTAAGGTAAGCTGATCGCCCACTTTTATGCTTGGTTGCAGGGTTTGAGCATCTATAAGACTAATCTGGTGCTGAGGATCGGTAACCTCTGGTATTACCTCATAGACGTGCGGTATGACCAGCAACTCCTCTGGCAGGACAGGCACGACAATCTCCATTGATGGTAAGCTGCATTCTAGCTCCAGCCATGCTGTTCCTGAAAGGTCTGTCCAGCCCGATATCAGTGTAGGTGCAGTGGAAAACCTTTGCTCTTTCTCCGGTTTGGTAACTGACTCCTCGTCATAGCGCTCCACGTGAAGGATGAAATCACCTATCAAAAGGGTATCTGGAAGCTTCTTCTTTAGGTCTCGAGTAATTGGGCTGGTTGATATTACGTGCATTTCCTCGCTTGACTGCTCGGAATAGGATTGCGAGGACTCCTGTTTTGACTGCTGGGAAGTCTCCGGTTGCGCCTGCGGTCTAGGATAGGTTATCCAGAATGCGATGTCTTTGTATGTACCCATAGAGGGACGTAAGAAACTCACCACATATGAGTTGATCACACTACCGTAGCTACCTGCAAGAGCCCCAGAAGAAGTACTGCCGGTTGGCACAGTAACTATTATGTGGTAGTACGAGTAAGTGCAAGAACGCGCAGCTATAGCAAGCTGAAATGATCCGTCTGTCTTGGTAAGAGCAGTAGCGATAGGCATGCCCGAGAAGGTATCTGTCCAAGGCATGTTGCTCCCGTGTAGGCTGACTTGTATTCCTTGGGCTGGGCTGGTTGTATCAGGTGGTTGGCCAGTGTATACATGTCCAACAAAACTAAGCCCTGATTGGTATGATGTTTGAGAGGAGGCCGGAATTGTTAAGAGGCTAATAAGTAACAGAGCTACTGCAAATTGTCTTAGCGACGCCAAACGCATACCACAGACTATCAAATGCTCAAACCATGCCCTTTTCATGTATCCCCCCTTACATTCCATTACATCTACAGTAGGACACCAGAGCATAACTAACTGCTATATCATAACCTAGTCATCTTGCCTGTATTATAGTACATATTTTTACGGCTGTCAAGTAAACGATAGAGCAAAATGATCATGTAACGAAACACGGCTTTCCTGAGCGCTTGAGGCGTTAAGTAAGCTCGATGATTATGCACTTTCAGCTGAGCTTTCTTGAAAGAAAAAAGGCGGCCGGTTTCCCGACCGCCTTTCCTAGTCTTATCTAGATAGATCTACGATTGTGCTTACCGTAGCCGCTTCCATCGCAGACGCCGTTTCCTGCCTTATTACCGCTACTATCACCAAGGCCTTCTCCCTGACTTTGCATATGCCTAAAGCCCGTACCATCTAGCGGACGAGTCCAGTCCTCGTCTTCGCAATTTAGTATTCCGTCTCCATCCGAATCCTGGCTTTGCTGCAAAGAACACTCT
>JAGYNL010000283.1 GCA_018399865.1 Candidatus Bipolaricaulota bacterium
TTTGTGAGCTATTCAGGTTGCAATCTAACAGTGTTCGTATCATTAGAACCCGAGTAAGCTGACGGGTAAGCGCTGATAATGTACCTGCTGGCTCCTCATGCAATCCCGCAAGGCGTGTCATCGCCTCAGTCGTATCTCCACTCATTATAGCATCGAGCAGTGGGTAGATTGATTCTTCACCAGCAGTGAACATCAAAGCGTAAACATCATCCTCATCTAATGCTTGCTTTGAAGCGTAGGTCTGTAGTTTCCTTGCCTCTTCGCGCAAGGCCAATAGGTTACTGCTGTAATGATCGATCATCATTTGCAGGGCTTTTGGTGAAAGCTTCACATGGTAGGAATCAATGATCCGTTTTGCCTCTTTAAGAGATTGATTTCCCTTAAGCTCAGGTAGAGAGACTACATTACCGACCTTCTTTGCTATCTTCAAAACAGGGCTGGTGCTCTTAAGGTTCGTTGCCACAAAAGTGAGATAGGTCTTTGAAGGTATTGATGTGCTAGCGATGGCAGCAAAGCCCTTTTGCTTAAACTTTTCGGCGTGCCTAATCACGAAATGGCGGCTGTAGGCAAAGAGAGATGCTGATGATAATTCTATTGAGAAAGAAGATGGGTCTATCTCATCAGCAAAAAGATTGTGCTTTTCGACTCCCGCATCTAGTGCACTAATTGCCTCAATGCGGGAAGCTAGAGCGTTTTCCAAGCGATACTCATCACCATAGAAAAAGACGACTTGTTGTTCAACCATGACTTCTCGCTATCTGAATAGGATAAATATATCTTAATGGGCATTGTGAACTAGGGCAATAGTGGAAATTGCCAAAGCCCATCACACACAACTTTTTGGGGCTGCAAGATTCAGCTTTCTGTCTCTTCTGTCTACTTGCGCCGATCCAGATTGCCGCCTTCCTCAGTCATAAGGAAAGCAAGTTCATCAGGGAAGACTGCGGCTTGTACGTTTCCGTATGGTTCATAAGGCCCAGGGATAGTATTGAGGCTACCAGTTATGTAGCCGGTGAATGGAGTCTCGCTAATAATTACCCCATGTTCAGCGTTATCAACTACTTGATTTTTTTCGATCGTAGCCTGTGCGGAGTTGCGCATACAAATACCACGGATGTTCCCCTTGATAATTGAGCTTTCTATTGTTGCTTTCCCATTGCTCCAAATCCAGATGCCGTCATCGTGGCCTTGGATGGTGCAATCACGAACTATGGCCTGCGCGGAGCCCCATATGTCAATACCATCCCACTCATTATCCTGGACAAGGGTGCCAGAGATCGTCGCCTGCGCAGAATCCAATATATAGATACCATCTCCATCATTTGCCTTAACGATGCAGTCGATAATCAAGGCTTGAGCCGAGCACCATACGTAGATGCCATCATGTTTATTTCCCTCAACTATGCAGTCAGTTATGTCTGCTTTAGCGGAATGCCATACCCAGATACCCGCCCACGTATTTTCCTCTATATTGCAGCTATGGATAGTAGCTTCAGCGGAATTTCCCACGTAGATGCCTGTTCCTTGGTTTCTTCTAATGGTCGAGTGAGTGATAGTTGCCCGGGCCGAGCCGTCTATTGCAACACCGTTGGCTTTCGATCCCAATGCTCCAGTTACCATAATCTGCTCAATTATCACTAGAATGCTTCTTCCTCCTAAAGGGCTGTTTACATGCACAACGGGTTGCTTCTCAGTCTTTCCGCGTATCATGCTTCTCTCAGCGTCGACCCCACGCAGGGTGAGGCTCTTAGTGATAGTGATGTTTTCTTTCCACTCGCCCGCTGCCAGGCAAATAACAGCACCATCAGGTGCCTTATTTATCGCTTTCTGAATAGACTCGCCTTGCGACACAATGATCGCACAAACTGGAGGCTCTTGTGCTGTAACTGCAAAACAGAGGCTAGATATCAACCAAACAACCATCAACAAGAGAACTTCTCTTGACACACGACGCATATTTCTCCTCCTAGGTTTTAGCTACCCATTTAATGATACCAAGAAAACGCCCACCTTTTGATTCGCCTATCACTTGCTTGCGGAAAGCATTTTTTCGATTGCAAATGACATCTCTTCCTGTCGGAAGGATCACCCATCATAAGCGGGGACCGATATGTACGAAGCTTCCTTGATAGGCAGGCTGAACTCGTCCAAAATTTTTCCAAGAGTCAGGATTGCTGTATCACCTTCAAGTTGATCAACGGAGACGACGCGCACATCTGTACGGTCTGGGTATGTCTCGACAATAACGTAGAAGTTGTAGTCAGTTAGTGCAATTACTGAGCCTTCTACTTTCGTATCAGCTAGCGCTGTTGGGGTGGCTCCGCCGCCACCGACCACCATGTATGTCACGCCATCTCGTTGTATGCGCTCGTAGTTATGGGCATGGCCATTGAATACGATCTCCACACCATTTTCTACGAAGATTGGGTGGTAGATTAGATCGTAAGAATAGCCACTTCCGTGGTAAGCGTCCGAGGAAAATACTGGGTGGTGAAAGATTACGAACTTGTGCGGCTCTGCGCCGGAAAGCTCCTCCTTGAGAAAGCCTTGCTGCGCTTTGATGTCCGCAACGCTGCGAACATTGGTATCGATTCCCACAACTACTATATCTCCCCAATGAAGGCTCCACCATCGCTCGTTGTCCTTGCCGCCACCGGGCGGCAGGGCAAAGTACTCGTAGTAAGTGCGGTGGTTTTTCTCGTGGTTTCCAGGCACCGGGATAAATGAGGAGGCTAGAAGCATACTTTCGAAGGAAGAGAACCAATGCTTCCAGTAATAGGATGAGGGGCTTTCCACGAGATCCCCACCATGCAGTATGAAATCCAGATCGCAATCTGCGGCTTCGGCCGCAATGGCATCCCCAACCCAGGCGAGTCGATTCGGACCGTTCCACTGCCACTGGGTATCAGCAAGCACGGCAAAGCGTATTGCCTTCCCAGGCGTAGGCGCAGTGTGGAAATAGCCAATTGGGCTTCGGACTTTTTGTGAACCGCTTTGTACTATCACTTGGTATGCGTACTTCGTATCTGGTTCTAACCCATTTAGTTGAATCTCGGTAGTTTTTGGCTCTGGATCGGAACTTGCGGGTACTTTTACCTTCCACATCATCTTTTGCGAACTGGCAAAATTACTGGCTAAGTCGTAGGTAAGGCTTGCTGACATCGCCTTAGGTATAAGCCAACTGATAGTTATGTTGTTAGCGCCAGGCGCACCGGAGTACGGACCGTGCTCAAATGGCATCACCGACTGAGCGGCCGCAGTTGCGTTAAGCAGAAAGACTATAAAAGCTAAGATAAGTAAGCGTTTCATATCCTTCACTCCTTAAGTCATTTATTAGAATAGCATACCTTGCCTAGCCCGTACAACGGTTTTTTGCTTTACTTTGGTAACCGTCAAGGAAGACAACTAACAGGATTTGGGAAATGCTTCTTGGCGTGCTATGTACGTAGCTACCTGGTGAAAAAGTCCCCGGCATTGCACAAAGCGGCGCTGTGGTAGCTATGCTTACCAACAAGCCTATCTATTTCAATGAAGTACCTGGTTAAGCGGGGTGTTCTTGAGGTTACTCCAATCCTGTGGGCCTACTTGCAATGCTTTTGCTCTTGGGGCGGTGACTTTCCCAAAATCCCGGCTGTAGAGCACGTTGTCAGTCTTGGATTGGGCACAAACAGAGAATGCCAATTCTGTATCGGAGCTTTCCACCTGTACCGCGCTTAGGTCGCCCACAGTGGCTATAGTAACGGTTGTCTTTTCGTTGATTGTAAGATCGCTTATCAGCAATGCTCGCCAGTTGTCTGCTCCTATCTCCTGCCTAAGCCTACGCACAGAAAGCGTGCGCTCCGGTGAGGAGGTAGTGATTTGCAGGTAGGGGTTCTGCGCTGATCCTGATAGGCTGATGGTATCTCGAGCTAGTCCCGCTGATGTAGCTTCAACTTCGAACACCTCACCCCCAAAGACTAGAACCAGTTTATACGAGGCCCCATCTATCGCAAATGATATCACTCTATCATCATCTTCGTTTGGCTTGCGGATTAAGAATAACTCAGGCTCATCCGGTGAGAGCCTGTCGCCATAGGGCCAGCGAAAAGCTCCTTGTAGGCTAAGCTCGGGGTTGTCCTCCCACACCTCTTCAGATAGAGAACGCGCTCTTGCAAACATTTGGTGGCCGGCGTCATCTGATACCTGGGAGAGAACAGCTCCTGGTCCGCTTACAAACGCGGTTAATAAGGCATCAAATAACATATCAAGCGCCATCGGCTGCCTGGATTTGTGCAGAATTTT
>JAGYNL010000284.1 GCA_018399865.1 Candidatus Bipolaricaulota bacterium
AAGGATGCAAGTTTTGACAGCCTCGATGAGTTGTCTGCCGATATCAGAGAGAAGATAGCGGCATCAAAGGCCGAGCAGCGCAAACACAGAATAAAAGGCCAGCTTTTAGATCACATAGTGTCCCAAATAGATATTCCTCTTCCCCAGCAGATGGTAGAGGATGTAGCAAACGATGACCTAAAAGAGCTAAAGGAAAGACTGGAAGACCCCAAGGCGCCCATGACCTTCGATGAGTACTTGAAGGAGAGAGAAAAGAGCGAGGAAGAGCTCATATCCCAGTATCGTGAGGATGTGAAGCGGCGGCTGCGCCAAGAGCTTGTCATGGCTAAGCTCATCGAGAGCGAAGGGATAGTAATTTCAGATGAGGAGCTTGAACAGATAGCCACCGAAGAAGCAAAGGCAAATGGGGAGGACCCGATAAGGTTCATTGCCCGTCTGAAGGCAAATGAGCAATGGGATGCTTATCACAGGGAAAAGGTCAGCGGGCGTGTTTTGGACGTGCTTTACGAGAACGCTAAGCTGACTGAGGAGAGCAAATGAGTCCGCAGATACCATATGTAATTGATAACCGAGGGCAGGCTGAGCGAACTTATGATATCTATTCCAGGTTGCTGGAGGATCGCATTGTGTTTCTGCGTGATCCGATTGATGACGAGGTCGCAAATGTGGTTATCGCACAGATGTTGTTTCTTGCAGCTAAGGATCCGAACAAGGATATCAAGCTGTACATCAACTCTCCTGGCGGTTCAGTCACTGCAGGGCTAGCTATCTATGACACGATTCAGTACGTGCGTTGTGACGTTTCGACAATATGTATTGGGCAGGCGGCGAGCATGGCAGCAGTGCTTCTTGCTGCGGGCGCGCAGCCAAAGCGCCAGGCGCTTCCTAACGCGCGCATCCTGATTCACCAGGTTTTTGGCGGGTCCCAAGGCGTTGCTTCTGATGTCAAAATTCAGACCGATGAGCTTATGCGTATGCACAGCCAAATAAATAAGATCTTGGCTACACACACCGGAAAAACTCCCAAGCGTATAGCCAAGGATACTGATCGAGACCGGTTTATGTCTGCTGAAGAAGCGGTTGAATATGGGCTGATTGATCGGATTATCTCTCCCAGCAGTAAGTAGATTATATGGCCGCGATTCGAAACTCAGCTAAGGCGATCATTATAGAAGATGATCTTATCTTGCTGACCATTAACAAGGACAAGGATGGCTTGTTTTACCTTCTGCCTGGCGGTGGTCAACGTCACGGGTAGTCGCTCAAAGATGCCCTTGTGCGGGAATGCCTAGAAGAAACGGGCTTGCATATTTCTGTTGGTGAGCTCTTGCTTGTCCGCGATTACACATCTACTCATCATGAGTTCGCAGAAGACGATCTGGACACGCACCAAGTAGAATTTATGTTCCGCTGCCAGGTTTCTCAGGGAGGTGCGCGCGTAGGCGAGCTTCCAGATAAGTGGCAGACCGGTGTTGAGTGGGTACCGGTAACAGAACTTGACGATATACGCCTCTATCCATCTGCAATTGTTCAGCCGCTTAAGAACATCGCAGGCGGTAAACCTACTGGAATCTGTTACCTTGGCGATGTGAACTGAGACAGGGAAATGCCTGGTTTGGGCAGCAACGAGAGAATTAGCTTCAGGTGAGCTATGTGAGTGCGTTGATGCTCTGGAGTGCGCCCAATTGTCCATCGTTGGCTGGGACGATACTCGCGGGAGCTAGTGAACGGAGTGCTTGGGATCAAGCGCCGCCGAAGAT
>JAGYNL010000285.1 GCA_018399865.1 Candidatus Bipolaricaulota bacterium
TCTGAAATACCTTTTCGAGAAACCACAGACCCTTGCCTACCCATTTGAGAAACTGGATATCTCTGAGCGTTACCGCGGTTTTCATCGGAATGACTTGGAAAAATGTATTGGTTGCGGGAACTGCCGCGACATCTGCCCATGCAAAGCCATCACTATGGTCAAGGTGCCTGGCATTGAGGCGGACCCAAAGAAGGGTTCTACCGACGAAAGGCCTCAGATTAACTATGGCAGATGTAGCTATTGCGGGTTGTGTGTGGACGTTTGCCCTACCGGTAGCCTCAGCCTTTCGCAGGATTTCATTCATATTGACCATGCCACCGATAGCTTTATCGCTTTGGCTCGGGATGAGAAAGCTGCTCAGGATGTGTTTGTGGAAAATCCCAGTGATCTTGAGGTAAGCATCAATCACCGCAAGCTAAACAACAAGGGCTACGCCAGTGATCTCGACTTCTGCCTAGCGGAATTTGAGGGCCATGCCAAGGAGATGGAGATTCTACCAGCAAAGGAACGCCTTAACTCGTTTGTGGAAATGGTGCGAGGATTTACCCGTGAGCAAGCCCTGGCTGAAGCATCCCGCTGCTACGAGTGCGGGGTGTGTGAGGAAGCGTGTCCAGCCAACATGAATGTTGCCGATTATATACGCGACATTTGGAGCGAAGACTATGAGCAGGCCGCCCGAGACATTTATAAGACCAATCCTCTGCCTGAGGTCTGCGGGCGCGTATGTACACACAACTGTGAGAAGGCATGCGCACTTTCCCACCGTGGGGAACCTGTTTCCATTCGCTGGCTTAAGCGCTACGCTATGGATCAAATTCCGCGTGAAGACTACAAGCGTGTCCTCAACACCGAAGTAGTAAAGTCCAACGGCAAGAAGGTAGCCATTATAGGTTCGGGTCCAGCTGGTCTGTCGGCAGCTTACTACCTCACTTTGATGGGCTATGAGATAACAGTATTCGAGCAGTATGAGAATCCCGGTGGGATGATGCGCTATGGTATCCCTGAGTATCGTATGCCTTATGACGTTTTGGACAAGGATATCGGCTATATCCAGTCAGTAGGCGTAGGCATCCGCTGCAACACCCAGGTTGGAAAGGATGTTACCCTTGAAGATCTCCACCGCGATTATGATGCCGTCTTTGTTGGAATTGGTCTACAAGGAGGACGAAGCACACGTATTGAGGGCACAGATCACCCAAGAGTCTTCCAGGCTATAGATCTTCTTCGTCGTATAACCAGAGGCGAGGAGATTGAACTAACTGAGAAGATAGTGGTTATCGGTGGAGGAAATGTGGCCATGGATATCTCACGAAGCATTGCTCGCTTGCAGAAGGCACGATACGGTAAAGTTGATCTAACTACAACCTGCCTGGAGTCTGAGGACATCATGCCCGCTGATTGTGAAGAGATCGAGGAAGCGCGCGAGGAAGGAATAGTTATCATTCCTGGCCGCTCCCCCAAGAAGATAGAAATCGATCAGGGCGAAATAACCGGGCTTCATACTGTGCAGTGTGTATCAGTCTTTGATGATGAGCATAGGTTTAACCCTCAGGTGAACGAAGAGGACGAGCTGTTCATGCCTGGAACTATGGTTATTGAGGCCATCGGCCAGAGCCCGGACGATTCACTTCTTACAGAGGAGATCAAGAAAGAACTGGAATACGCTGGCCGGCGGATCAAGCTAAACGAGTACTATCAGAGCAGTCTTCCTTGGCTGTTTTTTGGTGGAGACTACGCTAAAGGACCAGACGTAATCACCGGAATCTCCACAGGTCATCAGGCTGCAAGAGGGATCGATAAGCTTCTAAATGAGTAGA
>JAGYNL010000286.1 GCA_018399865.1 Candidatus Bipolaricaulota bacterium
AGGGGGGAGGAGCCGGGAACTCAACCGACCCCTCCTACCCCTATCAGAAAATCGGTCTTTGCTGTTGTAGCGTGAGGTGTAGCGTGCGTAGTTTATCTACCACGTTGACTTGTCTGCCACGTTCGTTTCTGCCAAGCAAGACTGATCCTTACCCCTTAATCCTTAGTCCTCTCCTCATTACCCATCACTCATCACGCATCACTGTTTTACGTCTCTTTTGAGAGCCGCCCTGTTTGCCATAACTATCTCCAATTAACCACTCAAAACAGCTGAGAACCCTATCGTTTCAAGCCCGCTTGAATTTTTTGTCCAAATCATGACGCGATATGGCAAAAATGATCGGCCGCCCGTGTGGACAGCTATATGGATTGTCCATTGTTAACAGCCTATCTAAGAGCTCTTGCTGTTCATCGAGAGACAATCTATGTCCGGCCTTGATTGCACCCCCACAGGCAAGTTCGGCGACTAGATGGTCAAATAAGACTTCTTTCAGTGTGATTCCTTGTTCCAGTGCATCAACTAATTTCTCAAGTAACTCTTTGAATCCGTACTGGGCTTGACTCCTGGCCAGCAGTGATGGGTAGCCGCGGATAAGCAGCGTACCTCCTCCAAAGTCATCTATGTCGATACCCACTTTCATGAGCGTCTCTTTTTCCTCTGTCAGGGTAGAAACACTCTCGAAAGGGAGCTCAACCCGCACTGGCAGAAGGAAGCGTTGCTGTGTTACTTGGCCTTCCTGCACTTGCCTTAACAGCTTTTCGTAGAGAATGCGCTCGTGTGCGATGTGCTGATCTAGTATTTCCAAACCTTCCGGAGATTCGACAAGGATGTAGGTTTGCTGGAGCTGGCCTATAGCCCTGCGGTCAGTTTTTACTCTCACTTTTTGGGCTTCTATTTCTTGGTATTTAATGCGTCTTGCTTGCTCCAGATCCAACTGGGGCTGCGGTGGCCTGTTCATGCTGATCTGATGAGGTGATTGCGTAGGGTTTCCAGATAGTGTTGGTACTACGTAACGCGAGCCAAGAGCTGTCTTAAGTGCGCGATTCAGAAGTCCTTGGACAGCGTTGCGATCGGCAAGCTTCACCTCTAATTTACGCGGATGTATATTGACATCTACTTCGCTTGAGGGAATCCCTATCTTGATCACCGCCAATGGGAAAACCCCGGGACGGAGTATGCCACGGTACGCATTCTGGAGTAAATAGCTGATTTGGCGGTCGTCGATGGTTCGGCCATTGATGCAGATGATTTGATCGCGCCTATTACCTCGTCTGATCTCAGGGGAACTTATGCAGCCAGTTGCAGATATGTCCCCATTCTGTGCGGCAATTGGGATCATTTGCCGTGCTATCCTAGTGCCATAAAGCTGACCTATGCGGTCCCTTAGATCTGAGGTTGCCGGAGCCGAAAAAATGCCTCGGTCATCATGCTTAACACTAAAACCCAGATGCGGACAACATAAAGCGAGACGATGAATGACGCGATTGCAATGAAAGAACTCGCTTCTGGATGAACTGAGAAAGCTGGCCCTTGCCGGTAAGTTGTAAAACAAATCCCGAACCTCCACGGTGGTCCCAGCAGCCCTTGAGGCAGGTGAGAGAGCTCCAATCTCTCCTCCGCTGACAGTTACTTCATGTGCAGTTTCCTCGGTTGAAGGCCTTGAGACTATGCGTAAACGGCAAACAGCTGCAATACTGGCTAGCGCTTCTCCACGAAAGCCAAGCGTGGAAATCTTTGATAGGTCTTGCTCAGTTGCTATTTTGCTCGTTGTATGGCTCTGTACGCAGAGAAGAATGTCTTCCTTATCCATACCCTCGCCATTGTCGCGGACGATGATGGAGTTAATCCCGCCATTTAATAACTCAATGCTGATACTCTCACTTTTAGCGTCCAGGGCGTTTTCTACCAGCTCTTTAACAACAGATGCGGGTCTCTCGATTACCTCTCCTGCTGCAATCTTGCGCGCTAAGTTATCGTCGAGCCGTATAATTTTCATCTCAATTGCACAGCCTACCAAATAGGGGATACAGAGGCAATGATCGACGTGCGTTTTGGCAACCAGGCCCGGATTATGTATCGTAATAAGTAAGGAGGGTTACATGCATACCATCGGCGATCTTCGGAAGTCTCTGGGCCTTGCCACGGATAATCAAGTACGTAATCGCATCGAGGCAATAAAGGACCTTCTTTATCCTCACCTGCGACGGGGACCGAACAACCAGATTCTTGTGGCTGAATCGGGAGTTGCTCTACTACGGGAGCTTCAGGAGCTATGTGATAGTGGGTTAACCATAACACAGGCGAGTGATATCTTAACCTCAAAGGCTTATATGAACAATACTACCGCTCACGAGGTTTCACTAGGTTTACCACGAAACACGACCAATCAAGATGACACAGAAATAGTGATAGAGCTATTGCGAGATGAGATTGCCTTCCTTCGCCAACAGGTGAAGTACTTAGAAGCACAGCAAGCGGATGTAAGGCCTAAACGCGAGAATCAGCTTTGGTGGGAGAGGCTGAGGGAGGTAGTAGATGGGGCTTAATATCCCAGCTCACGGCAACAGCCGTCTAGAGAAGGTGATTTCAAGGATCGACGGTTCAGAAAGGATAGCAACGCTCTGGGCAGCCTCGAATGTAACAGCAATTGATAGGATGCAAATCAACGACCATGGACCGGTGCATATCAGGATAGTGACTAACATTGCTATAAAGCTTCTGCGTCTACTCATCCAAGGAGGTATAGAGCCAAGCGCTGTTCATGATCATGGCCTGTGTAACGAGGATGCAGAGGTTATAGTATGTCTGGCAGGGGCATTACATGACATTGGCCATGTCATCCACCGGCATAGGCATGAGGAACTTTCCTTGATCCTGGCTCCAACACTCATACAGGAGATTATCGAAGGTATGTACTCGGTGCGCGAAGCGACGATCATTGAGGGGGAGGTCCTACATGCAATTCTGGCCCATCGTCGGGAAACAGAACCTCTGACCATAGAGGCAGGAGTTGTTAAGGTAGCAGATGCTCTGGATATGGAGGCAGGACGCGCCCGGATCCCATTTAAGGCAGGTTCGGCATCAATACATGCTGTTTCTGCATTGGCGATAAAGAAAGTTGAGATAATGAGCGGGGATGTAAAACCAGTGAAAATCCATATAGCAATGTCCAACTCTGCTGGTATTTTTCAGTTAGATACGCTACTGCGCGAGAAATTAGCTAACTCTGGTTTGTCGTCTTATGTAGAGGTTGTTGGCGAAGTAGTCGGCCCGGAGAAGAAAATCGTGGAGGAATATCGAATCGATTGAGAGGCTCATAAAGCGACTCAACCTACTTCGCTGTCTCTATATATACCCCTGATGGAAGATCTTGATGAAGTCGTACAAACACGACTAGTGCCTGTAGAGCCCAAGAATAGGGCCGTACAGGCGTCTCAGTAAGAAATCGCAACAAAAGTGCTCTTTTGTTGCGACAGATGTCTGGAGTTTGGGGACTCTTCTAGGGTAACTTTGACGCCAAAGGATCGTAGGAAAATGGCGCTAGAGATTACCCAAGAAGATTTCATGTCCCCAGAGCAGGTACTGACCCTGAAGGATTACTATCGTAAGATGGTAGCCGTTGGTTGTGTTGACGGTCGCAAGAACCATGTTCGCAACTGGGCGATAATGCATGTAGCGATTGATTCCGGCCTGCGAGTTTCAGAAATCTGCGACCTGAAAGTGAGGGATGTAATAACCGATGAAGGT
>JAGYNL010000287.1 GCA_018399865.1 Candidatus Bipolaricaulota bacterium
ATGATTCTTCTCCTTGGTACACGAAACCAGGGCAAGATTGCAGAATTAAGGAAGCTCTTAGCCGATATCAAAGGATTGGAGCTTCTTTCCTTTTTTGATGTCCCGTTTTCGGAGGTCAAAGAGGACAAACAGACATTCTTGGAGAACGCCTTACTGAAAGCAAGGATTATATCCAAAGAAACCGGACTATCCGTATTATCAGATGACGCTGGACTGGAAGTCGATGCCCTCAACGGGGAGCCTGGAGTTCACTCAGCTCGTTTTTCTGGCTATCCAATAGACTTCGCGCGCAATAACACTCTACTGCTACAAAGAATGCGTGGAATCAGCAACCGACGTGCACGGTTTACTATAGTGATTGCCCTTCACGTTGCAGATGGGCGTGAGTTCACAGAAGAGGGAAGTCTAGCTGGACGAATAACTGAAAGGCCGATAGGAAAAGGCGGATTTGGCTACGACTCTCTATTTGTGCCGGCTGGCTACACGCGCACTTTAGCCCAGTTAACTATGCAGGAAAAGAACAACATCAGTCACCGACAACAAGCCATCAGCAAGATTAAGATTACACTTTTTAGAATCGCTGAACACGAACCAAGCTAGAGTCATCAGCCAGTCTGCTCAAAAGACCTTGGCAAGCTCTTGTAAGGCACGTCGCTGCGATGTGGAAAGCTTCTTGGGCACCATAACGTTCACCCTGACAAAGTGATCGCCTTGGCCCGATCTATGTAGGTCTGGCATCCCTTTTCCACGCAAGCGAATAACCGCTCCTGGCTGCGTGCCGGCGGGGATAGAGATAGTCTCACTTCCCCACAAAGTTTCCACTTTCGCCTTTGTTCCCAAGGCTACGTCGTGATAATGCAGATTAAGTACCGAGTGAATATCTCGCCCCTCTCTCTTGAAACGAGAATCAGCAATAACCTCGATCACTATGTAAAGGTCACCAGGAGGGCCATTATTCGGGCCAACGTTGCCTTGGTCCCTCAAACGAAGCCTCGAACCATTGTCAACCCCCGCCGGAACATTTATGGAGATCTTGCTCTTCTCCTTTATTCTCCCAGTGCCATGACAGTGATGGCAGGGTTGATCAATGATCTCACCTGCACCATTACATTCAGGACAAACCCTGACATTGACAAAGCTTCCCAAAAGCGTTTGTTGACGGTATTGAATCTGACCTCGTCCGCCACAGGTAGGACAGGTGCGCTTTGAGCTTCCTGGTTCCATTCCGGCGCCATCACAAACATCACAAGTACGAAGACGCGGAGCAGTGATCTTCATTTTCGTTCCGGTGGCTGCGTCTTCCAAGGTTATGCGCAGCTTATACTCAATATCCTCCCCTTGGGTTTCACGCTGCCTGCGGGTTGCTGAACGAGGCTGACCGCCTTGACGAAAGAAAAGGTCAAATATATCTTCCATGTTACCGAAACCGAACTCCGAGAAAGCCTGTCTAGCTCGAGTGAAGTCAGTCTGACCGAAGTCAAAACCCTGTGCTGGACCTGCGTGGCCGTAGCGATCATACTGCGCACGCTTGTCCGGATCCGAAAGGACTTCATAGGCTTCAGCTACCTGCTTGAAATCGCTTTCAGCGTGCGCTCGCGAGCCCGGATTCTTGTCCGGATGAAACTGCTTCGCCTTCGTCCGGTAAGCACGTTTTATCTCCTCAGGGCTCGCATCTCGCGAGACCCCAAGTACCTCATAATAATCGCGTTTGGCCACGGTATCCCTTTCTCTTACCTATTCCTTGTCCTCGTACTCTGCGTCGACGTATCCGCCGTCATCATCTTCGTCAGTTCCTGTCCCATCATTAGATGACTTACTGCCTGCATCCCCTGGCTTACTGGCGCCGCTTGAACCGCTTGCTTCCTTGTACGCCTGTTCAGCCAGTTTCTGTGAGCTCTTGGACAGCTCTTCCATAGACGCCTTAATCTCAGCAATAGACGCATTCTGTGATAACTTCTCTCTCAGCTGACGCAGTTGGTCTTCGATCTTTCCTCGTTCTTGTTGAGATACTTTCTCACCTAAATCAGAAAGGCTTTTCTCTACTGCGTAGGCAAGCTGATCGGCTTGATTGCGTACTTCAACTTCTTCGGCAAGCTTCTTATCTTCTTCAGAATGCTCCTCAGCCTCACGTTTCATCCTCTCGATCTCGGCCTCATCTAGACGTGAGGACTCAGTAATTGTGATCGATTCCTTCTTCTCGGTCGCCTTATCCTTTGCGGTAACGTTCAAGATTCCGTTGGCATCAATGCTAAACGTCACGTCGATCTGCGGCACACCGCGCGGCGCAGGGGGAAGACCAGTGAGCTGGAATTTGCCCAGTGACTTATTGTCACCAGCCATCTTTCGCTCTCCCTGCACAACATGGATCTCCACGCTCTGCTGATTATTCTCTGCTGTTGTGAAGGTCTT
>JAGYNL010000288.1 GCA_018399865.1 Candidatus Bipolaricaulota bacterium
GCCGCTTGTTTCTCTGGCAAAGACAATTGCTGATCCGTCCTCTAGCCAGTAAGGAGAGAACTCGTCATAAGTAGTCATTATATCAGTGTTAGTTACCTCGTACTCGGCATCTACGTATTGTTCCAGGGACTTCACGTTGGATCCATCAGCATCCATCACGTAGATGTCTATGTCGCCACCACCTTCGTTTGTGGAGAATGCAATCTTCGTCCCATCCGGTGACCAAGCGGGCCTTGATATACCCACCCCTGCAGGAAGATTCAATGGGGTGCCCACAGTTAGCGCAGGTGATGCGTCACCATAGTGGCCATCATGGGTAGTTGTTGTTGGATATAGCTGATCCACGGTTGTTCCATCCCATAGCCAGATTGCTGTTCCTCCAGCGGTATTGCTGAGGTCTGAAACAAACAACAGATCATTGGACACCGGTGAATATACAGGCGCGATAGCCCAAGATGGAGTCTGTTCAGTTAGCGCTTCCTGATTGCTGCCACTGGCATCCATGGTCCAGATTTTCCAAGTTGTATTCGATACGGGCTGGGCATCATCAGCATTGGACGCGTAGGCAATCTTACTGCCATTATATGACCAACTAGGCTGTATCTGGTTTGACGCGGTTTGTGTAGTAAGCTGAGTGGGCACACCACCGTCTACCGATATCTTCCAGATGTTCCAGCTAGTTCCATCTTCCCCAGCATATGCTATTTTGTCGCGCGTTCCCTTGACAAGATCAGGGAAAAGATCGTCTTTGGCGGTGTCCAGTACAGCTGTCACCTCCGAACCATCCGCCTTCATTCTCCAGATGTCATAGTCACCATCATGATCACTGGCATAGGTAAGCATTGCGGGACCGATCGTAAATGTAACTGTGTCCTTATCGATCCTACCGTCACCATCTGTCACGGTGAGTGTTACGGTGAAAGGCCCTTCCTTTGTATATTCGTGTGATAGGACATCCTCTACATCGCTGCCGGTAGCAGCTGCAGAATCGTCACCGTAGTCAAGCTCGTAGCTAGCAATGTTGCCGTCAGGATCAGTTGATCCGCTGATATCGAAATCTACAGTTACTGGCACCTCTCCATCTGTTATCGGCAAGTAACTGAGCAGTGCGATCGGAGCCTGTCCGAAGAATCCCCGGCAGGCAGCAAGCCCCAGCATCAGGCCGATCAGCAACAGTGCTGTAATGAGGACTCTTTTCCTTCCTCGCGCAGCCGTGTTTCCCGTTGCAGGCATTTTGGCAAACCTCCTTATCAGTAAGAGCTTCTCTTTCGTAAGAGTCTATTCTTGACCATGAGTCTACATCCTGTAAGCCAGGTTATACGATGGACCTGGGCCAAAGATAAGGGGCGGGTTCGTCCTGGAAACAGGTGACCGATGTCGAGGTCGAAACATTTGGTACTAAGTGGGTGTATAGTAAAGGGTAGGAGGGCGAAGTGTGTATCACGTTCAGGATGAGGTGAGTCTATTGAGAGCATCACTTGCTGGTGAAACCGACGCCTGGGGAGAAATTGTAGTGCGTTATAAAGAGGCTGTCTTTGGTCTGTGTGTTGGTTTTGTGCGTAACCGAGCAGATGCAGAAGATCTTACTCATGACGCATTCATTCGTGCATACACAAATTTGCATCGCTATAAGTTGGAAAAGAAGTTTTCGACTTGGCTTTTTACGGTAGCTTCCAATCTGTGCCGAAACAGGCTTCGTTACCGGCGGTATCATCCGGTGGTGAGTTTACCCAGCCATGTTAGCGGTGGAAATGATCCGGCGCATATTGTTGCCGCTGAGGATCGCTCAAATGTGGTGCGCGCGGCGATAGATCGGTTACCTATAAGCTACCGCGCTCCGATTGTATTGCGTTACTACAACGAGGTTTCATACAAAGAGATTGCAAAGATCCTTTCCATGCCGGAGGGGACGGTTAAAACCAGGATTCATCGTGCTAAATTGCTCTTGAAAGAGCATATGGAAGAAAGCGGGGTGGTATATTATGAGAGTGGATAATCTGGATCAATTGCTCTCAGAAACTTTACGCCAGGAAGTGAAGGAAAAGGCGTTTTGTATAGATGGTTTAGAAGAAAGAGTTGTTACCGAGATAGAGGGACGGGTGCCCCGCAGGGGTTTGAGTGACTTTTTGCGAAGGATGATCGCGCCTACGAGAGCTGGGCGGATAGGCCAATTAGCGACGGTTGGGTTAACTGCGGTCGTTTTCTTGGTTTTTGGTATGTTCCTTGCTGATAAAATCGCTAATTCTGATCACGCAGTGATGACTCCTGTTGTTGCAACAGGAGCAAACGGACAAAACCAGGTGCTATTTGTTATGCCTGCTCCAGGAGCGGATAGCGTGAGTGTTGTTGGCAACTTCAATGCTTGGGAAGCAACTCCCTTAGCTGACGAAAATGGTGATGGAATATGGACAGCAAGTATTCTGCTTCCAGATGGCCGCTACGAGTATGCTTTTGTAGTTGATGGCCGTTGGTGGGGGCAGGATCCTCTAGCTGATGGATACGTTCACAGCTTCGGAGAATACAACTCC
>JAGYNL010000289.1 GCA_018399865.1 Candidatus Bipolaricaulota bacterium
GCCTTGTATGCAAAGAAGGGCCGCGCTACCACAATGAGCGAGGCATACATAAGAAGCATCACCTCAGCCACCAAAGGGGAAAAAGTGGAGATCTCTGTGTCACGTGATTACCTTACCAGCAGCGAACGCGTGCTGATCGTAGATGATTTCCTCTTCCGTGGAACAACAAGTTGTGCACTTGCCGACATGGTAAGCGAAAGCGGTGCCAAGCTTGTGGGGTTCGGTTTCGTGATTGCCAAGAACTTTGGAAATGGCAGGAAACTCCTAGAAAGATACGACGTACCTATCGTCTCCCTGGTCTCAGTAGAAAGTATGGATCCGCAAACAGGAGACATAACATTCCGTGACGACGCTGAAGCTATGAAATGAGCGTAGTAATTTTAGATTTTGGATCGCAATATACACGCCTTATAGCGCGGCGCGTGAGGGAGCTTAATGCCTATTCAATTATTCTTCCAGCAGATACTAAAGCAGATACTATTGCCTTACACAGCCCTCAAGCTTTGATCCTATCAGGTGGACCCGCTTGTGTACTAGATGGCAATGCTCCGCTTCCAGATGAGAGGTTGTTTGAACTTGAGATCCCGATACTAGGAATCTGCTATGGGATGCAGTATTTGGTACATCGTTACGGGGGACAACTGCTAAAGACTGGGGCAAGTGAGTATGGACATGCTGTGCTGACTGAACTTACAGGCACTCTGTTTTCGAACATTGGTAAACAAACAATGGAAGTTTGGATGAGCCACTCAGATGCTGTAGTTAAACCGCCCGAAGGATGGAAAATTACAGCCAAAACCAACAAGAACCCTATAGCAGCAGTGGAATCGTCAGATCATCGCATGTTTGGCATCCAGTTTCACCCCGAAGTAGCTCACACGCCTCAGGGCGCTAAGATCCTAGGAAATTTCCTTCGCGCCGCCAAAGTCCCTTTTGATTGGACACCGGATCATACGCTAGATCAAGTACTAACAGACATTCGAAAAGCCACCACAAACGGTGAGCGGATTCTACTAGCCGTTTCAGGTGGCGTTGATTCATCAACTCTTGCTCTGGCCCTAGCTCATGCTGGAGCCGATCATGAAGCGGTGTTCGTCGATCATGGCTTACTGCGCGCGCAAGAACGAAATGAAGTTGAACAAGCGCTGACGCCACTAGGAGTAAACCTTGTTACCATAGATGCAAGTAAGAGATTCTTGCACGCGCTTGAGGGGATTATCGATCCCGAGGCTAAGCGTAAAGCAATAGGGGAGCAATTCATCAAAGTGTTCCAGGAATATGCAAAAAGAAAAGGGACTTTCCAATTGCTGGCACAAGGAACGCTTTACCCTGATGTGATCGAGTCAGCTGGAAGTACAGGTGCAGATAGAATAAAGAGCCACCATAATGTTGGAGGACTCCCTGACCAACTCGGATTCGAGCTGCTTGAGCCGTTTCGCTACCTGTTTAAGGATGAAGTTAGGCAGATCGCCAAGCTTCTAGACCTGCCTGATAAGATTCGTAATCGCCACCCCTTTCCTGGCCCAGGCCTGGCCGTTCGAATAATCGGTGAAGTCACCCAGGAGCGCTTGCGCATCCTGCGCCAGGCCGATTACATCTTCACCTCCGCTCTGCGGGAGACAGGCCTGTATAGTCAGACCTGGCAAGCCCTAGCAGTACTCATCCCTGCACGTAGCGTAGGGGTAGGGGGAGACTCAAGGCGCTACGGTTATATTCTAGCTATGCGCGCGGTCTCCAGCGTGGATGGAATGACAGCGGATTGGTCGCGCTTACCGCATGATTTTCTGGATTTAGTTTCTTCCCGCATCGTCACACAAGTACCAGAGATAGGACGAGTTGTATACGATGTAACCAGCAAGCCCCCCGCAACAATTGAGTGGGAATAGAAATTCTTGCACAGCAACCTCTGTTCCGTATAATGCAGAAAAACTAGAAGGGGGTTGGAGTGATCCTAGAACACTTTCTTGGCTCCCTCGACCTTTCCCCACAGCAGTACGAATCACTTTTCTCTCTTGCTAATAGCATCATCGAATCGCCACAGACACACGCAAATTGCTGCGCTGGCAGGTTAATGGCGACGCTGTTCTACGAGCCGAGTACTCGTACCCGGCTTTCGTTCGAAGCAGCGATGCAGCGCCTAGGCGGGAGAGTTATCAGTGTGGCAAGTGCTCAGACAAGTTCTGTATCCAAAGGGGAAAGCTTAGGGGACACAGTGCGTACAGTGGGAGGTTATGCTGACCTTATCGTGTTGCGGCATCCAAAGGACGGAGCAGCAGTTATGGCGGCTGAGTATTCTCCGGTCCCGATCATCAATGGAGGCGATGGAGCCCATGAACATCCCACCCAAACCTTAACCGATCTATTTACCATTTATCGCTACAAGGGCAGACTTGACGATCTCACGATAGCCTTTTGCGGAGACCTGCGCTACGGAAGAACCGTGCATTCGCTAGTTGAGGCGCTCTCCCGCTACTCAAAGGTGAAATTCATCCTTATTTCCCCGCGCGAGCTACAATTGCCAGAGCGAATTAAAAGACAAGTAACGAAAATCAACCCAACTACTGTCCTTGTAGAGACAGACAAAATTGAGGAGGGGCTTGAGAAAGCGGACGTTCTGTACATGACACGCATCCAGAAGGAGAGATTCTTCAATGAGGAAGATTACATCAAACTGCGCGATGTCTACGTTCTAACAGATGAAAAGCTACAAGCGGCCCCAAAGGACATGATTGTCATGCATCCACTTCCGCGAATTACTGAGATTGACCCCGGGGTAGATGGTGACAAACGGGCAGTCTATTTCGAGCAGACAAAACTTGGCATGTTCGCACGCATGGCGTTGATTGAGAGCTTGCTTAGTGAAAAGGGAGGCCCAGATTGCTTAGGGTAAATCGTATAACAAGCGGTATAGTGCTCGACCATATACAGCCCGGCCGAGGGCTGAAAGTATTCGATCGGCTGGGACTGCGCGAAGCTGGTTATCCAGTAGCTTTGCTGATGAATGTTGCAAGCAGCAAGATCGAGCGCAAGGACATTATAAAGATTTCAGACACGCTGGATATCGATCTGACCTTGTTAGGCCTGCTCGCTCCAGATGCTACTGTTAACTACATCCAAGACGGAGCGGTAACCCGCAAAGTAACCCCCGGGCTTCCAACCCACGTGGTTGGTCTAATAGAATGCAAAAACCCCCGTTGCATATGCACTGTAGAGCACCAGGGAGTGTCTGTGTTCGATCTGGTAGATCCGGAGACTAGAGAATACGCGTGTGCCTATTGCGATGAACGAGTAAGGTTATGACCAACTTGCTCATCACTGACGTGCGCTTGGTGGACGCAAACCGCGACTTTCATGGCGATCTATACATCGCGGACGGATTGATACAAGCCATCGGCAAAAAGCTGAATGTGCCCGGCGCATATGTACTTCCAGGGGATGGACGTTTACTTCTTCCAGCGTTTGTTGACATGCACGCTCATTTCCGAGATCCGGGGTATCCAGAAAAGGAGGATATCTCAAGCGCAAGCCAGGCCGCAGTACACGGAGGCTACACTGCAGTAGCCGTAATGGCAAACACTAATCCGGTATGCGACACACCCGATATCGCTCGGTACATGCTACAGCAGTCAAAGAAGAGCGGTTTAATCGATCTATACCCCCTTGGGGCAATCTCTCGTGGCTTGACCGGAGAGGAACTAAGCGACATGGACGGGCTTGCCCAATACGTATGGGCTTTTTCAGATGATGGATACGGAGTCCAACGTTCAGACATTGCTTTTGCTGCGTTCTCGAAGGCGGCCAGCCTTAAGCGCAAGATAGTAGAGCACTGCGAGTATACTGGGATCGATGATTGGGGTAGGGCCGAGGAGCTGATGGTAAACCGCGATTTGCTCCTGGCAGAGATGACTGACTGTTCTTACCACATGGCACACGTGAGTTCTCCCGGGTCAGTTGAGCTGATAGCTGCTGCAAAGCAGGAGAGCGTTTGCGTTACTTGCGAGGTTACCCCACACCACTTGTGCCTGGAACCTGGTTACACCGTCAATCCTCCCCTAGTTCCAGCTGCTGCCCGGGAGAAGCTTATAGCTGCCTTAGCTGAGGGGACGATCGATGTAGTGGCTACTGACCATGCTCCGCACACCACAACAGACAAAGAGAATGGAGCGCCTGGAATATCCGGCATCGAGACCGCTTTTCCGCTGTTATACTCGCAGCTTGTGCTCCCAGGCAAAATCGATCTTTGCACCTTAGTACGAGCAATGGCTACTAAGCCGGCAAGAATACTGGGCCTTAACAGAGGGTCTCTTGAGCCGGGTTCACTTGGAGATGTAGTGCTAGTAAGTGATGATGAATTCACAGTAACCGAGGAATGGCTTCTATCCCGCGGCAAGAATACTCCTCTTTTGGGACGGCGGTTGCGTGGGCAGGTGTGGGCTACGATAAGTCACGGTAAGGTTGTATACATGAATAGCCAGGTAAACAAGGAGCACTAAGCTGATTATCGACAGGCTGTTTGATGCAGTAAGCGAGCATGGACCGGTATGCGTGGGATTGGATACCGCCCCCGCGCTCATCCCTGATCTTCTCATTTCGAAGCTTTCCGCACCACAAGCCGCCTTTGAGTTTAACAAGAACGTAATAGACGCGACACTTGGTAGCTGCGCTTGTTACAAGCTACAGATTGCCCATTACGAAGCCATGGGCATCGATGGGCTTTCATGTTACCGAGACACCGTCGCCTATGCACACCTTCAAGGAGCAATGGTTATCGGCGACGTGAAAAGGGGGGACATTGCCTCAACCGGTGACATGTATGCCCTAGCGCATCTAGACGGGGAGTTCGCGGTAGATATGATCACCGTCAATCCGTACATGGGTTACGATGCGATATCTCCCTATTTACCCTATATAGAAGATAAAGAAAAAGGCATATTTATCCTTATTCGTACATCCAACAAATCAGCAGATGACTTCCAGGATCTAGACTCCCATGGAGAGCCTCTCTACCTTCAGGTAGCATCAGCGGTAGCCAACTGGGGGGAAAGATACAGGGGAAAATGCGGCTACAGCGCGATCGGAGGGGTAGTAGGAGCAACCAAGCCAGCTCAATTAGCTGAAGTTAGGCGAAGATTTAAATCCCTGTTTATGCTTGTCCCTGGTTACGGAGCTCAAGGCGCCGAAGGAAAAGATGTTGCTTTAGCATTTCGTGAGGGAAACGGCGCCGTTGTTAACGCGTCGAGATCGATAATCGGAGCCTACCGTAACCACACAGACGGCGAGAAACACTATGCAGAGTATGCC
>JAGYNL010000290.1 GCA_018399865.1 Candidatus Bipolaricaulota bacterium
TGTCATCCCGCTTCTAAGGCCGGTCGCTTCAATGGACTCTTGGATAGAAGAAAGCACCTTGTTCTCCCCTTTTTTAATAGTTTTTTGGGGACGACAAGCTTTTCTACCCGTTGGCGCATTAGCAAAGACACCCTCAAATGGGCGCAGGTCCCGATCGCCAATCCTTTCCGGGATCTGTCTACCCAGTACGTTTTTCATCGCCACTTACCCTCAAGCTGCTCAGAGAGAGCAATTACTTTCTTCGCTCTTTCCAAAACAGGCCAATCGATCATCTTTCCACGTAGTGCAATTGCACCTATTCCTTTGGCCTGTGCTTCATCTGCAGCAGCAACAATCTCGCGAGCATGCTTAACCTGTTCATCCGTGGGGTGAAACACTTCATGAATAGTCCTTATCTGTCGGGGGTTAATCGTTCCTTTACCAACAAAACCAAGATCACGAATATGCTCGGTCTCTTTAATCAATCCCTGCTCATCATCTACGTCAGCATACACAGTGTCCGAAGCCTGAATTCCCGCAGCTGCACAAGCTGCCACTATCCTTGAGCGCGGATAAAGAAGCGCCTCCTGCGTTCGCCTGGCTCCAACGTCGCGTGTGTAGTCCTCTGCACCAAAGGCCAATATCACCACCCTGTCACTGGCAGAAGCTATCTCTAAAACGTTCAGCACTCCCCTACCTGTTTCAACAATGGGCATTATAAACGTGGAACCAGCATCGATGTCCAGATTCTTTTCAAAGACTGTAATTTGCTCTGCTAGCTCTAAGACATCATCTTGAGACTCTGCCTTAGGCAAACATATGCCGTGAGGGAAAGAAAGCATCACCTCTGCTAGATCTTCCCTTCCGTATGTTTCAAGTGGATTTATACGCACCCACGCCTCGGGAAAATCTACTGCAGCCAACAGATGCTTGACCAGAATGCGGGCCACATCTTTCTCTGACGGGGGAACGGAATCCTCCAAATCCAGCAGTACACAGTCTGAACCGTGCAGCTCGACTCCCATAAGCAGATGAGGGTTGTTCCCCGGAGCGTAAAGGCGCGTCCTGCGTAGACAGTCCCGCTCAGTTCTTTTACCTGGTAAGGCAATTTGCCATGGACTTACTCCAGGTAACGATGCTCGCACGGCAGCTTCCACCCTTGCCATTACCACATAATCAACGGCTCCGTGATCCTCCAGATCAAGGCAGAGTTGATTAGTACCCAGCGCGGAAAGAGATTCCTCCACAACCGACTTTAACCCTACTGCAAACAACTGCTCGTTTTCCGTCACTATGTTGATTTCAGACTGCGCACACGGTTTTACCCTAACTATGCAATCACCCTTGTTTGCTGCCCCAAGAACAACTTCACTAACCAAAGAATTGCCCCCTGTTAGGACATAATCAACGCAAGTAAGGCCTTCTGCGCATGCATTCTGTTTTCTGCTTGATCAAAGATTACGCTTCCCTTACTGCGCGAGGCAGCATAGGTAATCTCTTCATCGTAGTGAGCGGGGAGGCAGTGCATGATAAGGGCGTCTTGATCAGCAAGCTTAATAAGGTTCTCGTTCAGAGTGAACCCATCAAAGGCATTCTTCTTCTGCTGTGCTTGTGCTTCCTGCCCCATGCTTGCCCACACATCGGTATACAAAATATCAGCCCCTGCAGCTGCTTCTTCAGGATCGTGCATAATCTCAACCTTTCCCCCAACTAAGCAGGCTTTTTGCACCACATCATCGTTGGGCTCATAGCCTTCAGGACAGGCTATACGAAAATCCATTCCGACTCTAGCACAACCATTTATTAAAGAATGAGCGACATTATTCCCGTCTCCTATAAAAGTAAGGGTTAAACCGGCAAGCTGTTGCCTTTTTTCCAATATGGTCAGCAGGTCTCCCAAGATCTGGCACGGATGATAACGATCGCATAGAGCGTTGATCACAGGCACAGAAGCGTACTTGGCTAGGTCTAGGATGGTCTGATGCTTGAAGACACGAGCCATTATTCCTTCAACATAGCCAGAAAGAACTATTGCGATGTCCTCGGTCGTCTCCCGCT
>JAGYNL010000291.1 GCA_018399865.1 Candidatus Bipolaricaulota bacterium
CTAATCCTTACCCCTTGATCCTTAATCCCTACTGATTACCCTTCACTCATACCACATCACTGCCTCACGTCTCCGCCAGAGGCAACATGCTGCCCATAACTACCCACTCAAAACAGCGACTAACTGGCAATTTGCAATTATCACCAGCAACAAAACAGCTAGTTTTCCTGTTTGTTCAAGCATTCGTCGAACACTTGGAGAAGACGCAAAGTGGAGTTTTTGGTGGACAGTTCTTCGGCACGCGCAAGGGCTCCTTGCTGCAGGCTTAGGTAACGTTCTTCATCCCCCATAAGGCTGACCACCTGTTCAATAAACACTTCTTCATCCTCAGGCACAAGGATGCCATTAACTCCGTCCTGGACGACATCCAAAACGCCTAGAGCCCCTACAGCCACTGCGGGAGTGCCTCCGGCCATTGCCTCTGCAAGAACTAATCCTTGTGTTTCGGTCTTTGAGGCAAACACAAACAAATCGGACGCCTTATAGAGATCTACAAGCCTGGGATGATCGAGGAATCCAGCGAATCGGACCGAGTTCGCAATATCCATTTCCCTAACCTGCTGTTCTGTAAGTGCCCGCAGTGGACCGTCACCGGCCAGCACAAGCACGGATGATGGAATTTGTTTGTGTATCTGCTCGTAAGTGCGTATCAAGAAGGGGAGGTTCTTCTCCATAGCCAGTCTCCCCGCGTAAAGCAATACCTTTGCGTCTTCCGGTATGTTAAGTTCAGAACGCGCATCCCAGGTTGGAGGCTGCTTAAACAGCGATAGCTTCACGCCAAACGGGAAGACAGTAATCGGGCGACGCACACCGTAGCTTAGCAGCTCTTCCTTTATCGGAGTTGACGGAGCTGTAATAAGCGTACACCGATTGCAGAAAGCAGAGATGATTTTCGCTGCTTCTTGCTCTCGAGGTCGAAACGGTCGAGGCAAGTAATATCTGTCTTCCATCAGATGCGTATGATACGTGTGAACATGGGGAATGTGATGGCGCATTGATGCTCCAATAGCAACCAACCCCAGAGAAAATGGGCTATGGCTGTGTAGTATATCAAGGCTTTTGAAGCTTTTTGAAGCAGCTAGGTTGAATGGTATAGCCACCCGACTTGCCTTGTGAAAGGCAAACGTTCCCGAGCGGAAGCGGAACACACGGGGCTCATCCTCTACCCCTGCGTAGTGAGGAGCATAGACATAAACGACATGTCCAAGCCTCTCCAATTCTTCTTTAAGCCAGTTTACTGTTGTCGTAACCCCGCTAATCTCAGGAAGATAAGCATCAGAAAAAAGCCCTATGTGCACAATCTACCCCTCGTTATACAGTCCTTGCTTCTAACGTTCCTAAACCACCACGGCTATTATATCTTTCCTAGTACCCTTGATCCCAGTACAACATGTTGGCCCACCGAGCAAACTGGCGCCAAGGATTCGTCCAATTCAAATTGTAAACCCACCATTGCTATCTCGGCAACACACTGCCCTGGCGCAGCAAAGATTCGAAGTGAACTGCTGCACTGGCTTTACAACTTTCTCGAATCACAGCGGCTGTTTTGTCATGCCTTCCTGCAATTTAGAGTAGTTCACATAAAAGACACCTATTTCACAGGGCGGACATCTCCAATGCAACATAAAAACGGCCTTTCTGCTGTAGCGTGTGGTGTAGCGTGAGTAGTTTATCTAC
>JAGYNL010000292.1 GCA_018399865.1 Candidatus Bipolaricaulota bacterium
TTCCTTCAACATAGCCAGAAAGGACTATTGCAATGTCCTCGGTCGTCTCCCGCTTTCCTAGCTTGATATCATCAGGGCCAAGATATATCGCCTGCCCGCCCAACTGATGCATCCCATTCTCAAACGAGACGCGCGTTCGAAGCGATGGCTTCTCAAAAATCATTGCAAGTGTTTTGCCTGCAAGCATGTCGTGTTTTACACCTGCACGCAGCTCAAGCTTCAAATTGTGCGCTGTCTCTAGGATCTCATATATCTCCTCAGTGCTTAAATATGAAAGGGCTATAAGGTCCTTTGTTTTCATCTATTGTTGCCTCCTGTTAGCATACTTTTGAGTGTTTTGACGGGAACAACGGACACATACTTCAAGCTCCACAAAAGGTTTGCTCTAGTAAGAATCCTACCCTTTAACAGTCCATGTAGATGATAGCCGATAGACCGTCAGTAGCCAAGAACAAGCCCAGCTACTTTTCGACGCGACACCATTAACTAATGCTTGATTCGAATAGAATAGATGCCAAGGCGATTGGCCCCGAGTATATCAGTAAATAACCGGTCGCCAATCATAACCGCACGCTTCGGCGAAACTCCCATCTGATCAAGTAGTTCACGAAATCCTCTGCGTCTGGGTTTCCCTGCCCGGCAGCGAAGGGGATACTTGTTAGCGAGCTCCACAATTACAGGATCCTTTGTGCCAATTCGGCGGTTCGTAAGAATACCGATACGAAATCCTATCCCGGTAAGCCTTTCAAGCAACTCTGTCACCTTGGGAGAAAGCTTATCAGGGCGTCGCTTACCCAAAGTGTTGTCTAAATCAAAGAGTATGGCTCTCTTGCCAAGGCCATAGAGCCTTTCATAATCGACTTCAAAGATAGAGCGTGCTCTTTCACGCGGACTCAACAGGCTCATTGTCCTCTCCGCGGAAGAACTTCCCCATACCTGCTTCGCGAGATAGGCGCTCCATAACTAGCTCGAATTCATCTTCCATTCCAAGCGCAACGTAGATCTTAAAGAACATCTGACCATCTTGCAGACGCCACTGCCTGCGTACATTTGCAAGGCCGTCGTAAGCGCTAAGTATGGCATCAACAAAATGAATCTGGCTCTCTGTTGCATTTAACCAATAAACACTAGCCTCGCGCATCAGTCCCTCGCTGAGTTTTCACAAGAAATGCTCGATGCTCTTACGAAGAGCTATTTCTGGATCAATACCTTTTTGCATCACATCAGCTATTGAAGCGAGAATAACCCCTCCTGCTCGACTTTCATCATCAAGGTACTCAGTCTGCGCTATCTGATCTGGGACAACGCCAAGGCGGCCTATGAGTTTTCTTGCCGCAAGAAGTGTTGGAAGCACCGCATTGCTAGCCTCTTCCTTGCTTTTTATGCTTTCCCAGGAGCGATGTACCGACTCCATATCGCTTGGGGCATCGGCAAAAACGTGAGGATGTCGGCGGATCATCTTTCTTGCCAGACCGTTGATTACATCATCTATTGTAAACTGATCCTTCTCAGCAGCAATTTGGCTATGCAACAGCACTTGCAATAACACATCACCAAGCTCATCAGCCAGTGCCATCGCCTCACCTTCATCAATCGCTGCAATTACCTCGTGTGCTTCCTCTAGGATATACGGGCGCAGACTCACGTGGGTCTGTGCCCTGTCCCATGGGCAGCCATCGGGGGCCCGCAACCTAGCAATAAGCTTTACTAAATCAGAAAAAGTGTTAAGATCCGTCACTTGATCCCGGCGTTGGCTGGTCCATATTGCTCTCACCATTGGTTAAATCCGGTTGCGTAGTCTCGCTTGTGGTTTGAACTGGTGCGGGAGTTACTCCTACCTGCACAAGAAGTTCCAGAACTTCTTGTTTACGATAGTCAGGGTCATCCGAAGCCACTTTCTGCAATTTCTCTTTTGCGGTTTCCTCGTCTCCCTGCTCTAGGTACAGCTTTGCAAGTTCAAACATAGCCTCTAGTCCATCATCAGTCAGAGCATTGCCCTGTCCGACCTCTGTTTGGTTGATATCAATTATTCTATCATATAAATCAATCTTATCTACAACATCGGAAGCGTACTGCATGCCGCGTTTCAGGTAGTCAATCGCTGTATCATAGTCGGTGCGCCATTTATACGCCTCGGCAATTCCACGATAGGCTTCAAGTGAGTCAAGCCTGGCATCTAGGACAGTTGCATATTCCTTAATTGCTGCACTCCATTTGTATTGACTGGAGTAGACACTGGCAAGCTGTAGTCTCAGGTTCATGTCATCGGGGACAAGCAAGACAAGTGTCTCTCCGATATCTTCCTTCTCTGCGTCATCAAATGTGCGAGCAAACGCCATTTTGTAATTGCTGATTGCCCCGTCTTTATCTCCCTGTTCCAATAGGGTCGCCGCCAACCCGGAATAGGCTTGAGCCTTGTATGGTGAACGCAGTATAACATGCCGAAAGTTCTCGCTGGCTTCCTCCAGCTCGCCACCGGCAAGGTAAGCGTTACCTAGCTTTATGTACAAATCAAGCGAACCACCGCGCGAGATCGCTTTCTTATATTGATTAATCGCTTCTTCCTGATACTGTGCAACCTGAGTATCAAGCTGTTCAAGTTTCGCTTTCTCATCGTCTGTCAGATCAGCCTTTGCGTTTAAGGTATCCAGTTCTTCTCTTGCGGCAATCAACCGCTCATAACCTAAGTCACCCAATCCTATGACCAGCTTTATGTTCTCAGGATCTATCTGAGAAATTTGGTCTAGAGTTTTCTGAGCCCCGCCCATATCCTTAAGCGCAAGATATGCCTCGGCTAGCTTAGTCATAATACTCACATCACCCTCACGCCGTTCAAGGGCTGCTGAATACTGCGCTACGGCACGGTTATAGTTGCCGTTTTCCATGGCCACATCTCCCGAGCCAATGTAGGCTGGAACATACTCTGGATCCTTGTGTATGGCCTCTTGAAACCTGGTATCAGCACCAAGCGTATCCCCCCTCTCAGCCAGAAGCTTTCCATATAGATAGATCGCTGTTGTGCTGTCTGGGGCGAGGGAAAGAACTCGTTCCAGGAAGTTCTCATCTGTGTCAGTATTCTCCAGCGCTTTCAGGTAAGCGCTCAGGGCATTGGCCTTGGCATCCTCGATCTGTTGGGTGAGTTCTTCTAGCTTTTGCTTCTCTTCCTCTGTTGGTTCAGTTTTCTCTTCCAATGTGCTTTTCTCTTCCTCGACAGCTGTCATCTTGGCCTCGTAAATACGGCCAATGTAATAAGAAAGATATGGATCGTCTGTCAGCCCATCATTGAGTACGCGCTCAAATTCGGCTAATCCCTGATCCCGATCCTGCTGCCCTATGAGGTAAGCGTTGACTAAAGGCATTTCTATGGATATATCCGCCTCTTCGTAAATGCCAGTATACCAGTCGTCAAACTTCTTATCGCTTTTTTCTTGGAAGTAATCATCGCGCACTTGGTCCCTGACCTCGGCAAGCTCAGGAGTGTAAGGATCTTTACGATCGGTAAGCTTTATGATGTGGTACCCATACTTAGTCTTGACTGGCTGGCTAATATCTCCAACCTCCATAGAGAAAACAGCTTCTTCAAACTCCTGGACCATCTGGCCGCGCCCAAACCAATCTAGATCGCCTCCCTCTTCCTTAGTGCCTGGATCAGTTGAATACTGGGCGGCAAGCTCAGCAAAATCCGCGCCCTCTGCCAACTGCCCAAAGACCTTGTCTGCTGTCTCCAAATCAGAAACCAATATGTGAGAAGCCTTTACTTGTTCATCCTCAGAGTAGTCTGATTTGTGCTCTTCGAAGTAGGCCGTAAGGTCCGCATCGCTGGGCTCAATATCACCGATAACTTCCTCGCGCAATGCTTCGTTACGTAGCTGAACTTCCACACTATTGCGGATTTGCTTCCTGAACTCTCCCAGGGTCATATTCTGCCCTTCAAGATAAGTTATGAGCTGTTCTTCCGTAATGCCGTTGCTACTCAACAGGTTGTTGTACTGTTTGTCCGCCTCGGCCTCTACATCCTTTGAAGGCACTGTGATTTTCTTAAGCTTTGCCTGCTGCGCGTACAGTTCTTCTCTAATCAAAGATTGCATCGCCTGCGCCTCAAGAGACAACTGGAAATAGGCACCGCTGGCTCCACTAAATAGGGAGGTTGGGTCCATTCCCAACTGCTCGTAGTACTGCCGATACTGGTTAGCAATGTTCGTAACAGCTTTGTCCACCTCAGTGCGCATGATCTTTAATCCATTTATCGTTGCCGCACTACTTGCTTCCTGGCCAGTGTTCGACGAGTCTCTGAACATCCCCGCTTGGTTGAGACCGATTAGTCCTACACCACCAATTAGAAAAGCTATGACAATCGACCAGATAATCGCTTTCTTATGCCGCTCAAAAAACCTATACATCTCTATTCACTCACTCCTTTAAGCAAGAACCTATGTTCTGCAAAATGGTACAAACATCTCTTTGCCCTAACAAGGCAGAGGAAAAGTGCCTGGTACAAATGTCTACCTGCTTATTGCCTGTGCAATCGAATTCAGCAGCCGACCCCTTTTCTTCACCACGGTTATTTTGCGCTTTCGGTGAATTGGGTCTGCCGAATTACGTTAACCCTTATTTCGCCTGGATAGCTAAGCTCGCCCTCTATGGCGCGGGCAATATCATAGGCTAGTTTGGCTGCAACTTCATCACTTGCCCGTTCTGGTTGAACCATAACCCGTACTTCACGTCCAGCCTGCAAGGCATATGCCTCTTGAACCCCAGTGAAAGATCGACACAATTCCTCTAATTCATGCAGCCGCTGAATGTACCGCTCAAAGGTCTCCTGCCTAGCCCCTGGGCGAGCCGCAGATAGAGTATCGGCAGCCTGGATAAGAACATCCAGCACACCGCTGGGCTCGATATCTTCATGGTGCGCGGCGATTGCGTGCACTATGTCTTCTTCTTCTCCGTAACGACGAGCCAAATCAGCACCTATCAGAGCGTGCGGTCCATCCACCTCATGATCAACTGCCTTACCTATATCATGCAACAATCCAGCACGCTTTGCCTTCTGCGCGTCGATTCCCAGCTCCTCAGCTATCATCTTGGCTATGGAACTCACTTCAAGTGAGTGAACAAGTTGATTCTGTCCATAGCTGGTACGATATTTAAGTCTTCCAAGAAGCGCGGCAAGCTCAGGATGGAGATCTACGCCCAAATCGAACGCAGCCTTTTTCCCTTCCTCTTTGATCTTCTCCGCAAGTCGCGACTTGGCCCGCTGGACCTTCTCCTCAATCTGTGCGGGGTGTATGCGCCCATCCTCGATCAATCTCACAAGCGCCATGCGCGCTACTTCGCGTCTAAGGGGATGGAAACACGAGAGGACGACCATCTCCGGGGTGTCATCAACCAGAAGCTCCACTCCAGTAAGAGCCTCAAAGGTTTTAATATTTCTTCCTTCACGCCCGATAATCCGGCCCTTGAACTCCTCGGATGGTATTGGAACGGAACTGGTGGTGTGTTCTTCCACGTACTCCGCAGCATAACGTTCCACAGCTGTAGCAATGATTTTAGCCGCTCGCTGTTGAGCTTCTTCCCGCGCTCTGCGCTCTGACTCTTCAACTTTGTGAGAGAAGAAACGCTGAGATTCACTTTCCACCACACGCAACAGGTGTTCTCGCGCTTCCTCTCGGCTCCAGCCAGATACACGTTCCAACTGAGATCTCGCCTCTTCCAGAAGCTGAGCACCCTCTTTTTTCAAACACTCGACTTTCTCCTCATCTTCTCGCAATGAATCCTCTATTTGCTCGAGGTAGTTTGATTTCTTTCCAAGCCTGTCCTCACGGCGAAGGATACGCTCCTCCATGCGAGCGAATTCCTCCTCTCGTCGCTTGCTTCGTTCATCAAGCTCATCGCGCAGCTTCTGAACCTCGCGTTGCCCCTCAAGAAGGGTGGATTCCTTCAGCCGCTCCACTTCTTCGTGTGCCTGTTGCAGATATTCCTCTTCTTTGTGTCGACGGGGTACACTGCCGATCAGATAACCAGCTCCAACGCCAGCAACAAGGCACAACCCAATCCCT
>JAGYNL010000293.1 GCA_018399865.1 Candidatus Bipolaricaulota bacterium
ACCTAAAACTTAATGCAATGTTTGCCGCCCAGGGCATTCATTTAACGCCGAGTTACGCATGAAGATTGTCTGATAAATTGAGAAATGAGGTATGCGTCCCCGGATTAAAGCACAGTGGCATAATGAGTCTCAACACCAAGTACCAAAACACCAAAAATCAAGACGCGACCCCTAGTACTAGCCACTACCTATAGCACTAATGCTCCGGATAGATATTTAAAACCCCAATCTAAGTTTCAAATGGATTAGCACACTTGTGCACATCAGATATGCTATAGCCTGGTATCTTCCTCTAGTTTCTGCCCGTTATTAGCAGTACAGTCAGTCAGAGGTGATGCCAAATGCCGACAATTCGGACTGCTCTTTTGGTATTGGTTCTAGTGGAACTGCTGGTCTTAGTGTGCTTCGCTCAAGAATCTCGATACGATGAACCGCTGCAAATGGCATCGGTTGTGAGGGTTGACGATGGAGATACGATCATCATAGACCGTGATATACTGAATGGCGAAGGTGGGAAGTATCCAGAGAAGATTAGGTACATGGGCATTGACACTCCAGAGATTCACCCCCACCTTGAATGCTATGGAAACGCTGCCGCTAGGTACAATGCAGCGCTTCTCAGCACTGGGCCTGTGTGCGTTGAACTCGGCGAGCGGAAGGCCGACGGTATTGGGAGAACCCTGGGCTATGTCTACACGAATTGCTCCGCTGACATTCAGAGCATGGTGAACTACCAGCTTCTCTACGAAGGATACGCTTTCATCTACAAGGCTGCAGAAGACTGGAAATACGTTGACGCGTTCAGAGATGCCCAGATCGACGCTGTCCTACATAGACGGGGCCTTTGGGGGGACTGTGGAGAATACACAGCATCCAATGTTGTGATTGCAGCTATCCAGTTCTGGAGTGACGATGAGTTCGTTGTCATCCTCAATCGAGGAGACACGGACGTGGATCTGAACGGTTGGTCTCTGACCGATACTCAGGGGCACACATACGAATTTCGGGAAGGAGATTACTTGCCGGCCTGGTCTAACAGTGATGGTGCCCCTTTACCTTTAGTCACGGTTCACTCGGGGCGATGTGCCGGACAAACGAGTGTGGATGCCCACAGATGGACAACGGCGTACATATGGAACGACACAGGAGACACGGCATACCTGAAGGACGGATCTGGGAACACTGTGTCAGTCTACGACCACAAAGGATTCTAGGTCTCGGTCGCTCTATATATTCGACTGGAATCCTTTTAGCCATTTCATTCCTTCGGTATAAGGTCGTCGCAGAATGCGACCACTTTCTATTACCTTCCCTCTCCCGCCGATTATACGTTAGTCTAACAAGAAAGAGGGAAAGATCAAATACGCGTCGCAAACGTGACGCGTACTCAATAGAGGTTGACCAAAGCTGAATTGCTGTTATCCGTGCATACAGGTCTTGAAGATTGCAGCGGTTTGGATGCCCAGTTGTCCTTTCGTCTTGCGTGGGATTCCAGCGATTATAGACAAGTGCATTCGGGCAAGCCCATTCCACCAGGAAAGGTTAGGTCACAACCTGCGAAATAAGTAGTGCGTCCCCGATTCATCGCTCTATCTGGTTCTTGGAACTAGCCCGACATCCATACCCAAGGCCTCAGCTATCTTACATACCGTCCCGTGAGACATGTTAGCCTTGGAGGCGGTTTCAATCCGAGATACCATCTGCTGAGTTACTCCTGCCATCTTGGCAAGATCCTGCTGAGAGAGGCCTCTCTTAACCCTTGCAGTATGGATTTCATATGCAATTCGGAGCTTCTGCTTCTGAGAATAAAATTCTTCTGCGAATCGCTTATCACGAAGTTGCTTCCTGAGATATTCCTGATGAGTCTTCATTATTCTTCCTTGTCCAGTCCGCTTTGTATCTTTTGGCTCGCTTGATCTCGATTACCGGAACTTTCTTAACTTTCTTCTTGAATCCATGGGTAAGGACTATGTCAGTCCTATCACAAAAGAAGTACAGAACACGATAGCGTATTCGCGACACACGCACTCGTAACTCATAGATTCCATCCTTCAGAGAATCGGCATATGGCCTTCGCAGATCCGGCCCCTTTTCCTGCAGCAGATCAATTTGCGCCAAAACCCTAGCTCGCTCATTCTGCCTCAATTCATCAAGAAACTCAGTGATCGGACATCTCCCGTCCTGTGTCTCATAATGGACTACTCTCCAGTGGCTATTAGGCATTATACATCAATATTGGCGTAACACCAAGATGAACCATTGTCCCTCCGCTTACGCTGGCCATGAATGTAGTCAGTTTTACGTTACCTCTTTGCTTAAACCTGAGGATATATCCCCATTTACGGAAAGGAAAACTAGCGTAACCGCTGAAGTGGCATAGTGCACCCACTGTCAGTCAGCGCATGCTAAGCGATTCTCAGTTTACCTAAAGACTAGTTTGAT
>JAGYNL010000294.1 GCA_018399865.1 Candidatus Bipolaricaulota bacterium
GAACTCACAAGCAGTATACCAACGGTTACGAACAATAGCAACATCGCTCAGCGTCAGGGGTTGCGGCAACTTCCATGGAAGCTTATCCTTAGTTGTGCGCTTGCCATGGCAAATTATTTGCCCATGCATGATCGAATGAAACAGTGAATTGGTGGTGCATCATTATCATCGCTGCCGTCTATAAGTACACCTTTTGAAATCGCCCTTCATTGACTAGGAGGTAACCATGACGACCAAACTGCTATTAGGCAACGAAGCTCTAGCCCAGGGAGCTCTAGACGCCGGACTGTCGGGCGCTTACGCATATCCAGGAACGCCATCAACAGAGATTAATGAATACATACAGCGAAGCAAGCAGGCAAAAGAAGATAACGTGCATAGCCGCTGGTCTACAAACGAGAAGGTTGCTCTGGAAGAAGCCCTTGGAATGAGCTATGCGGGGAAGCGTGCTATGGCAAGCATGAAGCATGTCGGGCTAAATGTCGCTGCTGACCCATTCATAAACGCCGCTATAGCAGGCGCCAATGGCGGGCTGTTAGTCAATGTGGCCGATGATCCTTCAATGCATTCCTCACAGAACGAACAAGACTCTCGCCTATATACGGATCTGGCTTTCGTACCATGCCTAGAACCTTCAGATCAACAAGAGGCCTACGATGTACCCTGGTACGCCTTTGATCTCTCCGAAAGAATGAAAGTACCTGTACTCATCAGATTAACGACCAGGCTTTCACATTCACGCTCTTTAGTAAACCTGAAAGCTGGGTTAGGGAAAAATGAGCTTTCTCCTCCGGTAGATTGTGATCAGTACATACTCCTTCCAATAAACGCACGTAAGGCTTACAAAGACCTAATTGATCGCCAACCAAGGCTGGTGGAAGAAAGCGAGAATAGCACGTTCAATAAATATCGGGATGCTCCTGATAAGACACGGGGGATAATAGCTAGCGGCATCGCTTACAACTACGTTCAAGAAGTGTACAACGGCTCTTGCCCACACCCTCTACTAAAAATATCACAATATCCGATACCCCTGAAGCTGATTAGACGACTTATTGATGAATGTAATGAGATAGTACTGTTTGAAGAAGGATATCCATTCATCGAGGGTAAACTGCGCGGCTTGCTTGGCGACAGGGATAATACTATACACGGACGGCTTGACAGCACACTACCTAGAACTGGCGAGCTTAATCCGAACATTGTTGGCCAAGCCCTTGATCTTGAAGGTACAAATTCCTTTCCGCAACCGGATATCGTTGTGCCTAGGCCCCCGGCTCTCTGCCCAGGCTGTCCTCATGCCGACACTTATTTTGCCCTAAATGAAGTCATGCAGAATCATCCTGGAGGGCGGGTATTCTCGGATATCGGTTGCTATACCCTGGGAGCCTTAGCTCCCTATAATTCCATTGACACCTGCATAGAAATGGGAGCCTCCATCACAATGGCTAAGGGGGCATCAGATGCCGGCCTGCGGCCAGCAGTAGCTGTGATTGGTGATTCTACCTTTACTCACTCGGGCATGACAGGTCTTCTAGACTGCGTTAGCGAGAATTCCCCAGTGACCATAATCATCCTCGATAATCTCACTGTAGCAATGACTGGCGGACAGCAGTCTAACGCCACTAATCGCCTTGCTTCAATTTGCAGTGGCCTGGGAGTAGATAAAGAACATATCAAAACAATCATACCTGTTCCTAAGAACCACCAAGAGAACGTCGCTGTGATAGCAGCACAAGTAGCTTATCAAGGAACATCTGTGGTTATAGCTAAAAGAGAGTGCGTCCAGACGCTAGGGCGACATATTCGCAAGGGGGACCATAAGAAGTGAAGAAAGACATTATTTTGGCAGGAGTAGGAGGACAAGGGCTGCTATCAATCGCTGCAGTAATCGGTGAAGCCGCATTGAAAAATGGTTTATTCATTAAACAGTCTGAGGTCCATGGAATGGCACAGCGCGGCGGAGTAGTGCAAAGCCACGTACGTTTAAGTGATCATGAGATCTACTCCAATTTGGTAGCCAAAGGGGCTTGCGACCTGATCCTAGCCACAGAACCCTTGGAAGCGTTGCGACATCTGGAATTCCTCAAGGATACCGGGGTGGTGGTAACTAGTTCCGTCCCATTGAAAAACGTTGATCCCTACCCAAGTGAAGAACAAATCATCGAAAGCATCAACTCAATTGAACATCATGTGATGATAGATGCAGCCTCCTTGGCCAAGGAGGCCGGCTCCATTCTTTGCACCAATATGGTCGTTCTAGGTGCGGGATCACCGTTTCTTGGCATTCCTGAAAATGCCCTCCGTGCAGCAATAAAGAATATCTTCGGTAGAAAAGGCCAGAAGATAGTCGACACTAACCTAGAAGGGTTCACATTGGGCAAGAACGCCACCAAGAATGCGACAAGTAAATTAAGCTAACTTTCCACCATGCCTGTATGGTCGGGTTTCGTTGTAGTCCATCTTAGCTGTGAGCGCACCTTCAATGTCCAGGTCATATGCACCAGCAAAATCAAGCAACCGAATCACA
>JAGYNL010000295.1 GCA_018399865.1 Candidatus Bipolaricaulota bacterium
TCGGTAAAGCTCTTGGTAGTCCATGCCGTAGCCAACAATAAAGGCATCCTCATGTAGAGGAAAACCTACATACTCTACCTTGACATTAGCTTCACGCCTGGCAACCTTGTCGATGAGGCCGCAGGTTCGAATGCTCGCGGGACGCCGTGCAGCGAACCCACGCTTCAAGTAATCGACTGTGTAGCCAGTATCAACGATGTCCTCTACGATTAGTATGTCACGGTTTTCGATTGGTCGATCAAGGTCCCTGACTAGGCGCACCGCGCCTGGTGATGTGCCGTTGGCATATGAAGAGACAGAGATGAAGTCGTACTCCACCTCAATGGGTATTTCTCGCACCAAGTCGGCCATGAATACTAGTGCCCCATGAAGCACACAGACAAGAAGCGGAGGGCGTCCCTGTGGATCCATTCCCGCGCCGCGCAAGTAGTCGGTGCTAATTTGGTGTCCAACTTCGTGCACTCGCGTCTTGATTTGCTCCGCCGAAAAAAGGATCCTAGAGATTCTCTCCGCGATCTTGTCTGGCACTTCAAGTACTCCTTACCGGACAGTGAAGGCTTTATCTAACTCAGCCATCTTTTCAGTGATTCCACCATATTCAAGATCTGAGTAGGGGAGCATTGCCGCTCCGGAGAATCCCTGTGCCCGGATATCATTTGCCTTTCTGGATACGTTGTTTCTTACCCAATCCCAGTACGGGTGGTCAAAAACGTCGCATGGCTCTGTAAGTTTCCCCTCTTGCAAGGAAAAAGCAAGGCAAGAGACTATGGGCGGCCCGTCAAAGAAAGAAACGCCAGTCCCAGCTTTTACTGGCATTAGAGGACCAACGTGGCTTCCACGCATGAAACCAGCCACAAGATGGCCCAGTTGGAAAGGAGCCAGTATTTCGCCGGTGGCTGGGAAGTCCTTTTGGGTGCGTGCAAGCATGATTGGGTCATCTTTGCCAACGTACTTACCGGCAATATTGCGCAGCCTAGTTGTGCAACTTGAGACAGCTTGCTCGCCGGTGGCGCGTGAGTGGATTGACTCGATTACAAATCGACCATTATCCCGCAGCAAGGCAGCCAAATCGTAGATATCTTCGGGTGTCGATAGCTCGATCACTCTATCACCATCAATATGCTCGACATCCATAACTGTAAAGATGAAACCTTGCCCAAGTTTGGAAGACAGGATTAACCCCGCATTGTACATTGGGTCAGTAAAAGCAAGGTACAGGGGAAGGTTGTACGCGCCAGGTTCAGTCTTATCGGCAGTGAACATAAGAAACGGCTCGCTCGGCCGCTCCTCGAATGTTAACTCAGCTACTGCTGGCCCTAAACCACGCACATTGCCGGAAAATGCGTCGCGCAGTAGGTCTTGTCCTGCTCCGTAAAGACCTTGCTCTTTTGCGGTTTGAGTTCCTGCAAGAAATGCATCCCAAGCCAAATGGTGAACTTTCTCGTCGTTAGGCCCTCGGTCATGAGTAAGGAGAATTGCTATGTCATCTCCTGTGTGACCGATGAAGTGATCAATTATCAG
>JAGYNL010000296.1 GCA_018399865.1 Candidatus Bipolaricaulota bacterium
CTCGCCTGCCACGTTGCAGATTTATCTGCCTAAAAAACCAACGTTGGAGACTAGCTCCAACGCTACATAGAAATAGCTCTTTTCCGCTGTTGTAGCATGTGATGTAGCGTGAGTAGTTTATCTACCACGTTCATTCGCCTGCCACGTTGAGATGTGTCGGATGAAATCCGGGGACATATACCGTATTTCCAAGCACAAGAGGCCGATATTATGGGGAAATAGGGTATGTGTACCCGGAATTCCACAATTTTTGGCAAACTTGTAAAAAGGACTTCTCCCCTTCCTCCCTTTATGTTAAAATACAGTGATCCATAAAGGGGGTGAAGCACATGCCACAGAAGAAAATCTTTGACAAACTCTCGGTCTACATCCCACAGGGCAAGATGGAGGAGAAGCCAGTTGAACGATTGATTAAGCTTAGCGAGAAGCGTGATCGCTCTGTCAATTACTTGATCGTTGAGGCTATTCTGGACTACCTCAAGCGAGAGGAGAAGAAGTAATGAAACAGGGGGTGAAACAAATACTAGCGTTTCTCGTTCTTGTTGCACTAATTGTTGCAGTTCCCGGGGTAGTGGCTGTCCAGGCAGCTCCCTTTGAAGAGCTGTTAGGGCCTGTCAAGGCTGTTGAGAGATGGGGTTACGAGGTTGAGATGAAGTTCGGCGAACCCACCGAACAGGAAGAAAGCCACAAGCTGACGAACTATGATCGCCACGGGAACTCCGTTCAGACTATTTGTTACGCGACAAGCGGCAGGATAACCGAGCAGTACAAAAGGGCTTTCGATGAGAATGATCGGATGACTCAGGAAGAAAAGCTAGACCCCCTGGGAAATCTAGTATTGAGAGTAATCATTGATTTTATGTAGGGCAGCTTCGAAGTGATCGAGTATATGACGCAGGAGGCGAACTGACTAGTGCATATGACTATGAACTAAATGTAGATGGCAAGATTACGAGAACGGTGCTCTACGACGTCGAGACCGGGGAGTTAAGTTCAGTATTAGAGACGACCTATACAGCAGACGGTGAGCCGCTTCTAGAAGAGATGCGCGACGAAGACGGCAACCTGATGTTTAGTTTTGAGTATCGATATGACGTCCCCGGGAAAGACTATGTCTTTAAAAGCGCGCTTTACTTGTCGGGAGTGGAGTTATTAGCCTCTGAAAACGGGTACGTGCTAGGCGCAAGAGGCTCCTACGGAAACTGGACTGAAAAGCTCGAATATGAATGGGAGGAGAAGTTCGGAGAGGAACAATGGGTGTTGAGAGGAGTTACCCGTCGGCAGATTGAGTACTACGAGTGACTGTGGAAACGCTGGCTGATACACCACGCGAGCAGCCAAAGAGAATATTGGTGTCTCGGGTTAGATCTTGACTTTTGCCGCTCAAGTAAAGTTACTTATAGCGCAAAGCATATATCATGAGTATGAAAGAATGGTAGTTACGGAGTGTGTCGTGCTATGCTTTGGGCCATTGCGTGTGTCTTGAACCGAAACACCTTCCTTGCTTGACTGTTCTGTTTGGTATCCATAGCTCGCGCCGGGTTTGTCGGTTATTATCAGTATCTAACAGTTATGATAACCCACAGGTATGCTCTACTAAAAAGCATGATTCACCCAGTGTTCCTGTTGTTTCTCTCTTGGGAATAGCCTATACTAGATTCAGGTCCTGTCGGATAATACTATGTTCGGCTGAGAGATACATGACTACATCAGAACCAACATCTGCGGCAGATGGAGCATGGGAGCGTCTAGACGATCTGGAGCGACGAGCCCGCGATGCCCTGTCTCCCGCGCTTGCCCCATTCAGATCGTGTTTTCAGGACACCTACGAGGCGGGAGTCATTGTTCCGGTTCTCAGAGCGTCGGGGCAGGCAAAGCTAGATGTTCGGCATGCGGCTCTGTTCTACAAGCGGCTACTCAATGACCTGCGCGCCATCTGGTTGCTACTCCATGATGGATACACGTCCCAGGCGGCTTCCGTCGGGGCCTCGCTGTATGAGAACTCCTTGGCAACAGCTTGTCTGTTGATGGCTGAAACGAACATCGCGGCACTCCTAGAAAGCGATTCTGGAGAGATTCCCTGGAGTCCAATGCAGATGACGAAGATGATTGTCGAGCATGAGGGCAAGAAGCCTAGCACACCAGACTACGAGAATGAGTGGAGAGCGCTCTATGCTTCCTACGTGTGGCTGTGCCAGTTGAAGCACCCCACTCTCGACTCTGTTGTGCACGACACGTCTGCTTCGACACTGGACACAGGGCAATACGTCGTCATGGCCATGCCGAACGTACGTACCGAGGACTTGCCATTGAAGGCAATGCTGGCAATTGGATGCTTGCTACGCACACACGAAACAATCATTGCCTTCGCTTCGACACTGGGGTATCACGGTGACTACCCGAGTGAACACGATTTCGCAGAGCGTTTCCAGCGCGCCCGAGCGTCCCTTCGAGAAGCAGTCTGGCAATTTCAGGATGCCCGGCCCCCGGTGACGATGGCTCGGTCCTGGTTCAATAACAAGTACCCGCCAGTCGAGGAAGAAAAATGAAGCCGAACATCACAATCAGGCTACCTTGGGGGGCGCGCGGACGCGCCCCCTCGGAGCCTGATTGTGGGCGTTAGCTCTCAAGAGAGGGGTAAATGGACACTAAAGGCACTGATATCGCAACAATCATCGGAAAAGGTCTTCTGGGCGCCATTCCTTTTGTTGGCCCGTTGGCAGCAGAAATTATAGGTGCGGTTATCCCAAACCAAAGAATCGATCGGATCGAATCCCTGCTGAAGTTGTTGGAATCAAAAATATCCACCGAAGATCGAACGAAAGTCGAAGAAAGAATTACTTCCCCTGAGTCCGTTGACTTAATCGAAGATGGTTTTATACAGGCATCACGAGCCCTTTCAGAAGAAAGAAAAGAATATATAGCTTCCTTGCTAAAAAACAGCCTGACGGATGATGAACTTAAACATATCGAATACAAGAGTTTGCTTTCTCTTCTTGGTGAGTTAAATGATCTTGAAGTGCTTATCCTGAAATCCCGTTCGATGTATAGCGGTCAGCCACAACACCAAGACTTTTGGAATACTCACGAAAGCGCGTTAACTCCTCCCCTAGCACACATGGGATCTACACAAAAGGAAATAGATAAGCACACGATATATCAAACACATATATTGCATTTGGCTAATTTAGGTCTACTCAAAGCAAGGTTCAAGAAACCGAAACGTGGAGAGCTACCAGAATTCGATGATAAAACCGGGATGATTAAGGCTCAGGGTTACGACATTACCGGCTTGGGTAGGTTGTTGCTTAGACGCATTGATCAAGGCGGTGAGATTTAGAGCTAACAATCGCATGCACTCGGACAGAAAAAGCGCCGCTCCTCATTCCTCGTCGCTCTGCTTTCTGCTGCCGGTGATGTGAGGCGTTGGCCCGGGGAGCGGAAGGAGAACAACTATGGCGTGGGCGAAACACCGACGGAAGGGCGGCATGGCGGCGGAGCCGACCCCGCTAATCACCATCCGCAGACAGGCGATCGCGTTCAATGCGCATTTCGTCTCCGCCGCGCAGCTCGGCGACAAGCTTCGCGCAACCGTTTTTGTAGACGAGGGCTCGCGTCGTCTCGGCTTCAAGTTCCATGACGATGCGACCGATGAGGATTCTTTCGCCCTTACGGCCGACGGTGGCGGGAAGAAGGGCCGTGGACGTTCGATACAGGTGAGCAGCCTGATGCGGGAATGCACTTGGCTGCGAGCCCTTTCACAGCACGAGAACCAGCGCGCGCGTCGTTTCCAGCCTAAATGGATGAGCGCCGATTCAATGTGGGTGATCTCAGTGTCTCCCGCGTTCGAGGAACGCGTGAGTGACCGAAGCGAGATTCCATCCGCCACCTGCGGAATCTACCGGTACCGCCGGGGTGACGACGTTGTCTACATTGGGCGCGGTCAGATCCGCTCCCGGGCACAGGCGCCAGAGCGGGAGGAGTGGGAATTCGAGACGATCGAGTACTCAGTTGTTCCCGAAGAAGCCCAACAGAAGAAATGGGAAGCATACTGGCTGGACAAATACGTCGAGCAGTACGGCAAGCTCCCCTTCTACAACAGGATCAGGGGAGAGCAGTCGCACGAGGAAAGCCACCAACCGGAGGCGGACGGGCCAACAAGAACCTGAACGCGACGAGTGAAGGCCGCCGCTGCGCTCTGGCCTTCCCTCGCGCGTTAGGTTCGGCGTTAGATGCACAAAGGAGATGAATAAATGGCAGTTCCAGATTACCAGAGTTTAATGCTGCCGCTTCTTCAGTTTACGGCGAGAAAAGAGAGCGAAACCTCAACCAGTGAAGCCGTGGAAGCTCTGGCAAAGGAATTGAGCCTTACCGAAGATGATTTAAAAGAGATGCTCCCAAGCGGAATCCAATCAACCATCGTTAACCGCGTTGGGTGGGCTTCGACCTATATGAAGAAGGCCGGGTTACTTGAAGCAACTCGAAGGGGATTCTATCAGATTACCGACCGAGGGAAGGAACTCCTTAAAAAACGGCCCAAGACAATAAATGTTAAACTTCTCAAGCATTATCCGGAATTTCTTGAATTTCAGCAATTAAAGGGAACACGAAGTGGGGATAAAGTCGTCGAATCAAAAGGAACCTCAGAAGTATCAACTGCGACCCCATCAGAAGCATTAGAATCTGCGTATGAAAACTTGCGTGATGGGTTGGCTGATGAATTGCTCGGTAAATTAAAGAAAACCTCACCATCCTTTTTTGAGCGCGTAAATCGGGGGACACATACCTCATTTCCAATTGCAATAGATCAATAAAACGG
>JAGYNL010000297.1 GCA_018399865.1 Candidatus Bipolaricaulota bacterium
CCCGCTACTCTTGTGCGTCAACTCGAAGGAGGTAATCCTAAGAGATTGGGCAACGAAATCTTGCCAACGCTCCTAGAGCCTGATTACCAATTCAGTTCCAGCATGCGAAAAAAGAAGGGGAGAAAAGGATAGAATTTACTTGTGAACTCCTCAGGATACTCCGGAGGTTGATAAGCTGACTGTCAACGGTAGACCCAGCCTGATCAAGCTAAACAAGGAATTTGCAGAGAGAGTAGACAGGCAAGGCGGATTCAGACTGATGCTTCAGATATCAAGTAAATCAGCCTGGATGTAGGTAGGCTTAAGGAGTGTTATCAGGTTGTGTCTCGTGTGCATGAGCTTTTTGAGGGATGATGAACAAGTATAACGACCCCAGATGTCTTGTTGGTCCTTAAGAGGGGAGCTATACTAGTTTGGTGGAGGTGGGTGACGTGAAGTGGTGGCATGCTGGTATTGCTGGAGCGATAGCTGGGCTGGCTGTGGTGGCCGTTTTGTCAGTATCCGTGAGCGCTTTTGCAGACGTATTCAGAATGCTTCAGCCTGCAAGAAGCGACATCCTCCAATACTCAGATCAGACCATCTCAATTTACTTTGTGATGAGACCTGCGACACATGGCATTGGTTACGAGGGCATAAGTTTCTTAATCACCAACAAGTCGGATCACGCGATCGCAGTTAACTGGGATCGGTCAAGTATTACACTGCCAAACGGGAATGTGAGTAATGTCATACATGAGTCAACCTTGCTTATGTCTCAAAGCCACACTACACCTCCAACGACTATTCCGCCAGGCGGGAGACTCTCTGACAGCGCTTTCCCGACGCGCAACGTTAACTACCGAAATGGCTGGACAATTCTACCGATGGGTATCAAGACCGGTTTGCAGTTTGGTCTATATCTAACGTTTGATGATACAGAAGACACCAAAGGCTATAGCTTCACCTTTGAGGCAGTAAGAGTTGAATCTCAAACTAGCCATGATTTTGAGGTCTTTCCCTTCCTGATGAAAGCCTTGCTGGTATTTGTCGTCTTAGGACTGATTTCCGTACTGCTTGGGCTGTGACGGAGGCATGCATGGATTCGTGTTAGATCGGCAGTGCAGGAGCCAGAGAGTCTGCTATAACCTATTGATGGTCGCCGGGTTGTGATTCTTATCATGGAGCCGTATCGACGATTCCGTATGGAACATTGAAAGCTCTCATTGCCAACATTGGGTGAAGTGATGGAGATTTCAAGCGGCTCAAGCTCTTAAGGTAGCTATTTCGGTATTCTCAGAGTATCCGTATTTACGCGACTATGGAGACATGTCTCAGGTGTCATGTTCTAACAGCTGTGCCAGTCTTACATTCATGCGCATCGTCTCGATCTGGCTCCGTGGGCGTAAACGCTGAAGAGAACACCCTTTCGCTCACTTCTTATGGAGCACGATATGACCTACCCCAACTATCTAAGATAGTCGTTCAAGGAGTTCCCCACGTCACAAATTCTAGAGGTGACAGCTTGTATGTAGGAATCGGTGATGTCGTTTGCCCAAGTGGTGGGGTAGGCGCGTCCTTTGTACTGGAACGGGAGGAATCGAACGCTCTGGTCTTTCCTTGTGCCTTCTCCGCCCTCTGCGTGGTAGTCCGTATCAAGGAGCCGTCGATGTTTGATCGTGTTGACGAAAGCATCGATGTACTGAAAGTATGTACACGCTTTTAGCTCCTTAACCCTGCTCACGATGCTGGCATAACGGCTCTGACTCCTGAGACTGTCCTGCACCTTCCCAAGATAGACTTCTTCTTCAGACAAACTCGGCTTCAAGAGCGCGAGATTCAATATCTGCGCGAGCGTATCCCCCATCGAATGCACTACCTGTGCTGCGGCCTCCGCTTCAGCTGCTGACGCGAACTCGACCTCTTGCCATTCTCTGTCACCAACCGCCACACTGCCCTTCTGGCTGACTATCTGATCAAGCTTGTCCCAGACCGCCCGGCTCTTCTTGGCGTGATAGCGCGTACGCCGCAGCTTCCACTGCAAGGAGTTCTGGTAAATCGTTGAATCAGGTAGACCATGCTTCTTGCAGGCGGCTCGCAACTCCTCAAAATCCAACCGCATGACAACCGCCTCCTATGTAGGATACCTAATGTATCCTGCATTCCAACTATGTCCGTATTTCATGATAACATCACGCCTGTTCTCTATCAAACCATATGGGCCTACACGACCAGCAGTCACTGCGAACCAGCGCTTGACAGTCGCATGAGTGGGGCGGTTACTCCTGTATACTTACTTGTACGACACATCATTCCTGCGGTAAGGTCAAGTCATGCCTAAGACAGTGAAGAAAAAGCGCGACTGGAAGGAGGATCAGTCCACGTACTTCAAGAACTACCTATGCCCCGCTCTGAACTACCTTCTTGGCGATGTACTGAAAGGCGACAAGAAAAGCGAGGATAGGCGCAAAGCTGCGTTTGATATGCTGGGGTGGGGGGGGCGCTGTTTGCTGATTATGACGAACATCCTAAGGTGCGCATGGAGGCGACAGCGCACAAGCTTGCGCGCGCCTTCCACGCCACTCTGCGGAGAACGGCTGTATCTCTGGATGAGGCCATGAATCGTCTCAAGGAATTCAACGACTACCTCAAGGAGAAGGTTGAATCAGACTACGTCTCTTTCGGTTCATCCTATACCTACTACACAGGCTTGCGAGCAGACCTGACGAAGGCTAGAGCCGTGATAAGCAGTGCTGACCCACTCAAGAGGCAGGAAGCTAGCGAAGATCGGGAAGCGGAATTGCGATTCCTTGCCCCTCACGTGCGAACGCTGCTCCTTGCACAGGATGGCCCTCGCGTAGACAAAGCCGTGCGCAAGGAGCTGGGTGCTAGTCCCCAGAAGGGCTTCACAACAGATGCCAGGATGCGTGGGCTATCACACGAAATCGCCAAACAGCAGTACGAGAGCCTAACAGTCTTGCGCAAGTATCTGCGAGACAACCATGTCAATTTCAGCATCGCGGGACAAGGTCGCCTATTGAGCCGAACCCCGGACACTGGCAATCCTCCCAACCCGTACTTCCGGACCTACATCGACCCGTTCATTGATGTGATCACACAGCCTAGCCATCCTGTGCGGATTGGGGTCTGTGAAGTATGCAACCGAGTATACGTTCGTAAGAAGATTACGAAGAACTACAAGAACACTCGCGGGACAGCGTGTGATGGACACTGTGCCAATCGATTGCACCGCGGCGAGGCCCAGTAGTAAGAGAACCACCCAGCAACTTCTTACACTACACTAAGCAGATCTAGACGGTCTTCTGGGCGGCATTCCGGAAGACCACCCCGCAACTTCGCGGCATCTCCTTTCGCCCGTTGGTAGCCTGTTTCCATCATGACTGAAGAGATCAAGGACACGCTCTACGAAGTTGAATGCCCTCTCTGCGGGCGATTGTTGGACCTTCGCGTTGCCCGAAACGACAACCCATATTTCACCTGCCCAGATTGCGGACTACGGTGTTTCGTGAACTCGCCAAGCGGCAAGGAGCGCCTTGCGCGGTTGGTTAAGTTGAAGGAGCAGGGAAATGAGCTTTGACTTCACTAAGCCACCCTGGCAACAACCAAACATCCCAAACGAGGTAATGGAGCCAAAAGACATATCAACTGGAAATCGGGGGACATATACCCAATTTCTGCGACTAAGTGGGGCTGATGGTGG
>JAGYNL010000298.1 GCA_018399865.1 Candidatus Bipolaricaulota bacterium
TCTGTAGTAAGGCGGATTATGGGTTAGTTCAACAGTGGGCGGAGTCTCAAAACCATCTATAAGCACAGCTTGCTGGGACTCATGAGTTGCAGTTGAGTAACCTCCTGGTCCACGCATAATCTCCATTCCATGCTCTGCTAGCCACTGGCGAGCATGATCAAGAAGCAGACGAGCTACTTGGTAATCATTAACCGTCTCGAAGAACCCAAAGAACCCAATGCGCGTTTTGTAATACTCATTAAAGCGGTGATTTACTGCTGCTGATATTCTCCCCAGCAGCCCTTTGCCGTTACGAACTAAGAAATGCGTAACATCTGCGTGTTCGTGGTAAGGATGCTTAGGTGTGAGCAGGCCAGTGATTCGCAAGATTCGGCTTCCCAACATGTCAGCCCTCAGCGGAGGAGTCCAATTTGGGTCATTGCGGTGGATCTGCCATGGAGCATTCACAAATAGTTTCAGGCGCTTATCCCCAAGTGGAACCTCTTCGATCGACAGACCGACCATCTTTCTTTGCTTCTTTCCCATGCTCCAATTATGCACAAACAGAACAGATAATGAAACACCAACCAAGCCACGTCACCGGGTTGATATTTATGCCCTTTTGCGGTATTTCATACCCAACATGAGCTACGAACAGGGACCAATCAAGCTCTGGAGAATAGTACAACAACAAAGCGGTGTATCCCGCCGCAAAGCGCAGCAGCTTGTTGCGGGGGGAGACGTAAAGCTAAATGACCAAGTTATCAAAGATCCTTTTTCCTCAGTAGTAATAAAAGGAATCGAGACACTACGACTACGGGGCCATCCCTTATCCCTATCACCCATCCAAACGCGGGTATATCGTTACAACAAACAACCTGGGGTGTTGTGCAGCCACGATGACCCTCACTGTGGAAACACGCTTGGAAGAATCTTGCGCTCCGAAGGATTCATCGGTTACACATGCGCAGGAAGGCTTGATCAAGATGCCGAGGGGCTTGTATTGATAACAAACGATGGAGATATCGTCCAGCGGCTTACTCATCCAAGTTTTCGCGTGCGCAAAGTCTATAACGCCTGGCTCAGAGAGTTTCCCAAACCAGAGAAGATGAGAAAGATATATCAGCAAATGCATCAAGGAATAACCGACAACGATGACCTTCTACAGATTGTCAAAGCAACAACAGCTGGCAGACCGCCGTATGCTGTGATTACACTTGCCGAGGGACACAAGCATCAAGTCAAGCGCTTATTTGAGCACTTTGGGCTTCAGGTAGTGCGTCTGCAACGGGTGTCTTTGGGCCCGGTCTCGCTTGCAGGAACCAAACCAGGCAACATCGCCCGTCTAAGCCAAGGTGAAGAGCAGAGGCTAAGAGATTTCCTAGACCATCTTTCTCCTGATGAACCTGGTAAGAAGGGTAAATCACCCCTATAATCCTTCCTATGCGCCTAGCACTTGCTCAGATTAATCCCAGCGTCGGGGCAATCGACGACAACGTCAAGCTCATCCTATCCCACATCGAGCAGGCAAAGAAATCACAATGTGAACTCATCGTCTTTCCAGAGCTTTCAATATGTGGATACTCACCGCTCGATCTGCTGTGGCAACAAGGATTCGTGGATAGAATACGAAGCGCACAGGACAAGATTAGAAAGGCTTCTATAGGTATTGGGGTTATAGTAGGCGGAATCACCGGCAATGCACAGCACAATGGCCGGCATTCATCCTCCAGAGCTCCAATAGGGGATGATGCAAAGGAAAAGCTATTCAACAGCGCTTTGTTCTTCTTCAACGAATCATTACTGGCAGATATACCCAAAGCCCACCTATCGAGCTGTGATTCGTGCAACGAAACGCGATACTTTAGCCCTGGCCCAGGGACAGAAGCGGTCAACTGCTGCGGAAAAGCAATTGGAATAAATGTAGGAGCTGACTTATACGCAGATGACGGGCCAACGCAGACACAAGCAAGTCTAGGAGCGCAGTGGATAATCAATATTGCAGCATCGCCTTTCTTCTTTGGTAAGCAAGAGCTGTTAAGAAGAATCGCTTCCCAACAGGCGCGAGAAAACAACGTTACCATCTTCTACGTAAATCTTGTCGGAGGCCAGGATCAGACAGTCTTGGACGGCAGTAGCTTTATTACCGGGCCCACCGGCAAACTTCTCTACCAGGCACCGTCGTTTACTGAAGGAATGTTTATCACCGACATTGCTGATCTAACTCCCATAAAACCCCATAAGCATGACTGCATCTCTTTAGCCCGGCAAGCAATTGTACTTGGTATACGTGACTATCTGCACAAGAGTGGATTCTCCAACGTGATAATTGGTATTTCTGGTGGGATTGACTCGGCAGTTGTTGCCGCGCTGGCTGTAGAAGCGCTGGGTCCCACGGCCGTAAGCGGCGTATATCTTCCCAGTGACATCAGCAGTCCCCAGAGTCAGTATGATGCACATCTGCTAGCAAATAATCTTGGCATCCAGATTATTGATGTACCTATCTCGCGGGTCGTAGCTACCTGCCACAACGCCCTTGGGCAGCAAATCAATGGTCTTGCTGCCGAAAACCTGCAAGCACGCGTAAGAGCGGTACTGCTAATGGCCCTTGCCAACCAGCATCATTGCCTGGTTCTTACTACCGGGAACAAGTCTGAAATAGCTGTGGGATACAACACTCTTTACGGGGATACGATCGGTGCACTAGCGCCGATTGGTGACCTGTACAAGACACAGATATGGCAGATGGCTAAAACAATGGATAATGTAATTCCCCGAAGCATCATCGAAAAGCAGCCAAGCGCTGAACTGAGACCCAATCAGACTGATCAGGATGATCTGCCCCCATATTCTGTGCTAGATCCGCTTCTTAAGGAACTGATAGAAAAAAACGCATCTCGTGACCACATCCTGGCTCAGGGTTTTGCCGAAAAGACTATAAACCAAGTTCTCCATCGCTATTTTCAAAACGAGTATAAGCGCCGTCAGTTACCCCCTACACTCAAACTGTCAGCAAGCTCTTTTGGTTCCGGCAAAATTTTACCTATAAACCATCAATACAAAGGCTAAAGCCTATTTAGAACGGCTTTAAGCTTATGTAATAGCCCCTACTAACTGGAAAAGCAGCGTCATTGAAAAGCCTATATCCACGAATAAGAAATGTGGGAAAGACGTGCCCAACGCAAAGGCAAAGAAATAAGAAGGCCCCGTTGTGCCGGGGCCTTCAGTCAAGAGTTACTCAACCGCAACTTCAATCGGCTTTTCTTTCTCCTTAATCGATTCCTTAAGCGGAATCGTGACCTTAAGAATTCCGTCCTCGAAGCGGGCCTTGATTGACTTCTTGTCTGCAATGTCAGTAGGAAGAGGGAACGTCCGCTGGAACCTACCG
>JAGYNL010000299.1 GCA_018399865.1 Candidatus Bipolaricaulota bacterium
TCTCTCCCAACCAGCAAGCGGATACAAGGGCAGCTTATCTAGGCGATTGGCGGCTGTTTTCATTTGTTTTTTTGCTCCCGATTTAGCAGGGCGTCAATCGCCAATTGGTATGACCTCCATCCAAAACCTGATATCTGTCCCAGGCAGACAGGGGCAATCACCGATTGATGCCGGAAGTCCTCTCTGGAATAGATGTTTGTTAAGTGCACTTCTACGGCTGGAATTGAGATAGCCGCTATGGCATCACGAATAGCTAAGCTTGTATGGGTGTAAGCACCCGGGTTTATTACTATGCCTTCTGCCCAACCGATGGCATCCTGTATAGCGTCGATGAGAACGCCTTCGTGGTTTGATTGCGTTATGCGCAGATGTGCGTCGTGTTGATCGGCAAACTGCTGCAAAAGATCGTTGAGCTTTTGCAGCGACAGTGACCCGTAGACATCCGGTTCGCGCTTTCCCAAAAGGTTGAGATTGGGCCCATGCAGGACAAGGATATTCATCTTCAATCACGCTCCTTTCATGGCACTAAGTACGAAGTGAAATACTTGATCGGGAACATTGTCTGTGACTTCCACGCGCCCGATTTCTCTTGGTATGACATAGCTCAACTTTCCGTTTACGCTTTTCTTGTCATGTATCATAGCCTGCATGATTTCATTAACGTCAATAGCTGGAATAGTCACCGGTAGATCCCAGGAGGCAAGGGCCGATTCTACCTGATCTAGAAGGTTAGCATTTGCTTTCTTCAGGTTGATGGCGATTCTTACCGCGGCAACTATGCCCATCGATACGGCTTCTCCGTGCGCAATGCTGTATCGGCTTACCCGTTCGATAGCATGTCCAACCGTATGCCCGAGGTTTAGCAACAAGCGGCGCCCGTTCTCATACGGATCCTCCTGCACAATCTCTATCTTGGTTCGAAGAGCTCGGGCTACGAGCTCTGGCTGAAACGGGACGGGCCCGTTGGCCAAGGCGGCAAATAAGTTAGGATCATTAATGATGCCATGTTTGATCGCTTCAGCGGCCCCATTCTTGATTTCCTCGTGAGGCAATGTCTCTAAAAGCTTGGTATCGATGAGAACAAGAATGGGAAACTTGAACGCGCCGACCAGGTTCTTTCCTTGGGGAAGGTTTACCCCGGTCTTGCCGCCTACGCTTGCATCCAGCATGGCAAGCAAGGTAGTGGGAATCTGTACAAATTGCACGCCGCGCATGAATGTGGCTGCGGCAAAGCCTGTAATGTCACCTGTTACACCACCGCCCAATGAAACTATGCAGCCTCCGCGATCCACACCAGCATTAAGTAAATCGCGATAGAGTTTTTCAACGATTGGAAGGGTCTTATGTTGTTCACCATCAGGGATGGTGCATACAAAAGCCTTGAAACCCGCGTTAGAAAGCGACCTTCTGGCTATATCAGCGTAGAGTTTTTCTGTAACGGCGTTTGCTACTATGGCAACTGTGCTATGTATAGGAAGCCTGTGGCTCAATACTTGCCCTAGTGAAGACAGCAACTTGTTTCCTATTTGTATGGGGTAACTTCCGCCAGGATAATCAACAGTTAGTGATATCTCCTTAGCAATCTCTAAGACTCTGTCTTCCACTTCCTGTATGGAAAGGGTTGTGGTGTCGATCTGGTATTGGAACGAATCGTAGTGCTCTTGTCGTGCCCTGAGTAGGTTATGAATGCCTTGGTCTTTACTTTCTACCAGCAGGGGGCGGACTGCTATGTCCGCTGATTGTAGCCTTGTAGCTATCTGCTCTGGGGTTGCTGTAAGGCAGATGATCAGGCTTGATTGCTCAATCATCTTGCGATTTCTTGCATCGATGAGGGTGCCGCCTCCGGTTGCAATAACCAGGTTTTGCTTTGTACTTAATTGTTTGCACACCTGGTGCTCCATATCACGGAAGGCCTCTTCTCCCTTGGATGCAAAGATATCAAAGACAGGCTTTCCGGCTTGAGCAGCGATTACCTCATCGGTATCGACAAATTCCATGCTAAGCCGCCTGGCCACAGCGCGGCCAATCGTTGTTTTCCCGGTTCCCATAAAACCCGTAAGGACGATATTTCTCACCGTTTCATCTCCGCAATACTGTCGCCGCCAAATTTCTCTAGGACTGCCTCGGCCAGGATCCAAGCAACCATCGATTCTGCGATAACAGAAGCGGCGGGTACCACACA